>CAMYIQ010000093.1 GCA_947258465.1 uncultured Erythrobacter sp. | reverse complement strand
TTGATACGTTGATCGAGACCGCAGGCAATTATCTGTTCGGGCAGGTCGGGGCCGGCATCACCCGCAACAGCGTCGCTGCACTCACTCCCGAGACCGCACCGCTGCTCAAAATTCATGGCTGCTGGTCGGATCCTCCGACAACGATCTGGGCTGCGGGGCAGGTGGCCGCCGAACCGGTCAAGGCAAGAGTCGAGGAGGCCGGGGCCTGGCTTGCTCAGCGACTCCTCAACCGCGATCTTGTCGTGGTCGGCTACTGGACCGACTGGGATTATCTCAACCAGGTCCTTGATATGTCGCTGGGGGCCGTCAATCCGGCGCGCGTAATCGTGATCGATCCTTGCGAGACGGATTCGTTCGAAGAAAAGGCCCCGGCGCTCTACGCGCTGGGGCAACGCGCTTCGCAGGAATTCTGCCATGTCCGCTGTTCGGGCGACGCGTTTCTCGATCGCCTTCGCGTCGATTTCTCGCAGTCGCTCATTAGGCGTGTCCTACATGGCGGCGGCGCGTCATATTCGCACCATGCTGGAGTCGCTCCCGATGATGCCTGGCTCGAACCGACCGAGACGGACGCCGAGATTCTGTGGCGGATTCGCCGCGATCTCGAAGGTTGCAATCCCAATGAACCCGCGCAGAGGCGGGCCCCGGTCGAGGAGCCGCTGTTAGGCATGACACTGCTGCAACTCCAGGCGTGCGGAGCAGTTGCCGACGGCAGCTACTGGAAACTGGATGGCCGGCGGGTGCGCGTGCTGCGTTCGGCCAATCGGCCACTTCACGAGGTGCAGGCCGCCTTCGATCGCGAGACGCCGCCGGTGGTAGCACCCGAGATAGTGATCGCGGTCGGAGCCGAGGCATTGCCGCTGACGCCCAACTTCGCGCGCGGCGCGGGAACGGGGTCGATCGCACGCGGCTCGGCCGCGCGCTGGTATTCGCGTAGTGAGGCAATTGCGGAGCTTGGATTGTGAGCACGATGTTGAACTTGGCGGAAGAGCAATTGACGCAAGGCGGCTATTCGGTTGCGGCCTTCGAGCAGGGCGACGGACCTACCTTGCTGTTCGAAAGCGACACGGTGCTCGGATTCGTCCTGTTCTTTCCCGACGCGGCCGCGTTGCTCGAAGGCTGGAGCGGTGCAAGCCAGCATGTGCTTCAGTCGGTGCAGTTCGCGCTGCGCCGCGCGGAACGAAAGGCGTGGAACGCCTATCTGGTGCTGCTGGCCGAAGCCAAAGGCGATTATGGCCAGCAGGTCATGCTCGGCGCGATCGAGGAAAACCTCGTGGGCACGCGCAAGATCGCGCGGGCCGGCGTAGCGGGTCTACGGGAGATGCGCGCGGCCTTGCTGCCGCTTCTCGAAATTCAGAGCGCGCCGCGGCTCGATGTGGTTGATATGGCGGCCGAGATCCGGCTGCGGACTTCGGAATTGCCGCGCGATCTCGTTGACGCCTTTGTGAGCGGCGCATCCGAAACCACGGTGGCGCAGATCCTGGAGGCCGGGCAATGAAGCTTGCCTATCTCCATCTTTGCGGCTTTCGCGGCTATCGCAAGGCGGTCCGCATCGATTTTTCGGACAGCTTCACTATCATCGATGGGCGCAATGGCGCCGGCAAGAGCACGATCTTCGATGCCGTGGAGTTCGCACTTACCGGGACTATCAGCAAGTATCTCGACGCAAAGTCAGGCAGAGAGTCGGTCGACGACTATCTGTGGTGGACGGGCGACGGCGAGGTGCTGGGCAACAGCTTCGTCGAGGTGGGTTTCCGCGACAAGGAAGAGATAGTCTCCATCAGGCGCACGCCGCTGGATACGCAATCGACTGCGCCTGACGCATTGCTCGACCGACTTGTTGATGCGGAGTTTGCGCCACGTCAGGCCATGGCGCAGCTGTGCAGTTCGACGATCATTCGCGACGAGCACATTGCGCGCCTCAGCCTCGACCTCAAGGAAGGCGATCGTTTCGCACTGCTGCGCGACGCAATCGGCGCGGTTGATGCGGAAGACTGGATTAGGCGGGCGCAGGCCATCTCATCGACCGCGGGCACGCGGATGAAGAATGCTGCAGCGGAGCTCGAGGAAGCCAAACTGGTCCTCGCCAACGCCGCACGCCAGGTCGATGAGGCGCGCGCCGCTTTGCCGGCAGCTTCCTTGGTCGGTCAGGCGCTAGAGCGTTTGCAAGGCGTCCTGCGCAGCGGTGCGGCGGCGGAACAGCTTCCCGATATCGGACGTCGGCGGCTGGCAGATATTGCAAGGCAGCTCGATATGGTGACGCCGCTGGCGCATCAGTTCGAGGCGATTTCGGCGATGCGATCAGGTCTCGCCGAGCGCGACGTTAAGGTTGAAGAAGCGGAAGCGAAGGTCAGCGAAGCGCGTGCCGCGCTCGATGAGGCGATAGCCGCGGTGTCGGCTGCGCCGGCTGCCTCGGCTTTGGGCGATCAGGCCCGCCAACTGGTCGCACTCGTTGATCTGGGACGCAAGCTAGGCCTGAGGGACGGGCATTGTCCGCTATGCGAGTCGGCGATCGAACATGATGCCTTCGATCATGGTCTCGATGCCGCATTGGCGGTGGCGAAGCACCTCGACGCGCAGGCAGTCGATCAGGCTGAAAAGGAACGTGTGCGCGATGAAGCGGCAACCGCCTTGCGCGACGCGGAGCTGGCCTTGGATAGGGCGAAGAACGAACGCGAGGAGGCGAAGGAAGCCATCGCTTCCTACGACGCGCGCTTGGAGGAACATGGCATAGGTGGCGCTGCGCTCGCTGATATCGAGCGCCTTCTTTTGAAGTTGGAGGATGAGCGCGAGGCGGTCAGTGGGGATTTGCGTCTCGTCGACACTGCTTCGCTTGATCGTTCGATCGCGCGTGCGACCGGCGACCAGGAGGTGTCAAAAGTACGTCTGGCGCGCGCGGAGGAACGGCTTGGCCGGGCGCGTCTAGGCGAGACCCGCGCCAAGGCGATCTACGACGCGGCACGGCGCGCAGCCGCCGAAACGCTTGACCAGCGGCTCGATCGCGTGCTGCCTTTGATGTCGGAGCTCTACCGGCGTTTGCGGCCCCATCCGGTCTGGGAAGATATCGAATATAGCGTACGGGGCGATGTTCAACGCTTCCTGAAACTGCAAGTGGGCGGCGACATAAATCCGCAATTCGTCTTCTCGAGTGGGCAGCGCCGCGCGACCGGGCTCGCCTTCTTGCTGTCGGTCAACCTGTCACTCACTTGGAGTCGGTGGCGGAGCATATTGCTGGACGATCCGGTCCAGCATGTCGATGATTTTCGAACGGTGCATCTTGCCGAGGTTCTTGCCCATCTGTGCCAATCGGGCCGACAGATCATCTGCGCCGTCGAGGACAGCGCGCTGGCGGATCTGATGTGTCGCCGTTTGCCATCCCTGCAAGGCGCGCCTGGCCGGCAGGTCACTTTGGGAAGCGATCGAGATGGAGCGATTGCGGTCGATCGCCAGGAAGAGATCGCGCCCCTCATCCAGCGTTCGCTGGTACTTCCCGAGCAGTCGCGCAGCGCTTGATGCAAACTGAAGTTGAGCGAGATGATCGGAAGGAACCTCTGGCTGCGAGGGCTAGGATAGAAGCGCATATGTCTCGCGCCGCAATCTTATACTTGAATCATGAGCGGTCGGTGCCATGGCCGGTCTTGTAAGCGATCCGGCGCGGCAAGCGCAGGATACATTTCGCGGTTATATCTACCAGATATTGCGCAGCATCCTTGTCTGGTTAGACCTAGGTGATGACGAGCAGCTCTTTCTTGAAGGCGCGGAAGACCTCGATCGCATCGAGGGCAGTAAAGCGCTGACCGAACAGGTCAAGGAAACGGCGGGCTCGGGCAGTATTACCTTGCGCACGGCATCGGTCGTCGCCGCGATCAACAACTTCTGGGCGCACCGGACACGCAATCCCGACATCGTGATCCGATATCGCTACGTCACCACATCCGGGATTGGCATCGAGCAGGGTTCATCCTTCGATAGTGGTCGGGGAGGCCTCGATCTCTGGAACAGCCTTCGCGCCGCATCCTATGATCCGGCCGGCGACGAGCAAATTGTGTCGATTACCCGGTTCTTGCTCGACGAAGGCAAGCTGTCGGTGCCGCTGAAACAGTTGTTCACAGAAGCCAGCCCGGCCGAACTGTTCGCACAGGTGATCCAGCCAATCGAGTGGATGGCGGGCCAGCAGGACGGTGATGCCTTGGTCCGAAAGATCAAGGACCGGCTCGTTGTGCATGGCGCGGAGAGTTTGATCGCGCCGGCAGATGCCGAACTCGCGTTCGACGCGCTCTACACCGCCGCGTTTGAAGCGGCGAAGCAGAAGGATGGTGTCCCGCTCAATCGCGCGCAGTTCTTGCGGATCTTCGCCGGCGCGACCGGAGTCCATGTGCCCAAGCAGGATCTGCTTACCCTCATGCGAGCGGCCCTGTCCTCGGGAGGGGGCGACCTTGCCGTCCAAGCGCAACCAATAGCTCTGGAAGGTCCGCCGCCGCTGCCCCAGCAGTATTTCCAACGCGTGGCGAGCGAACAGGCTGTGAAGGCGGGATTGGCGGCCGGTACGGTTCTGCTCCACGGATCGACCGGTTCGGGCAAGACGCTGACCGCCGCGAGCACGCTTGTCGGTGACGAGCCGTTGTGGCTGACGCTTCGCGATCTGAGTCCAGGCGAGGTCAAGGCACGGCTCGTTGCAGCAGCCGAACAGTTGCGAGCAGGCGCGGCCGCCAGAACCTTGGTGGTTGATGATCTGGATACGCTCTCGGATCCCCGGGCGATCGCCGGGCCGCTCGGCGCGCTGTGGCACGCGCTAGAGGCGATCGGTGGGCGGCTGCTGGTAACCTCGGATCGCACATTGCCCGACCGATTGGCGCAGGCAGTCCAGCTCGATCCGGCGCGCGAATTCGAGATGCAGCCCTTTGATGCAGACGAGATCGAGGCTTTTCTGCAAGAGAACGGATGCCCGGACGACCGCGCCATGCTCTGGTCCAAACTTCTGGAAGTCTCGACACGGGGCCATCCGCAGCTGGTCAGCGCACGTGTGCGCACGCTGGCGGCAAAGCACTTTCCGCAGCCTGACCATTCGGACCTGCTCGGAACGACAAGTGATCTCGACCCCATCAAGTTCGAGGCTAGGCGACTCATTTCCGAACTGCCCGAGGGAGCGCGCGAGCTTCTTTTGCGAGCGAGCCTGATGACCGGACGCTTGTCGCGCAAGCGACTGATCTCGATTGGTCGCCTGCAAGGCACGATCGCCGAACCTGGTTCCGCGGTCGATATTATCGCGGGACCATGGCTCGAAAAGACTGAGGACGGCGAGTACCGTGTTTCGCCGCTCGCGCGCGGGGCGGCCGACGAGCTGCGCGGCCAAGTCTGGACCAAGACGATGCATGGGCAGCTCGCCTGGATTTACCTTCTCGATCGTACCGTCAACCCTTGGGATATCTCTTCCATCCTGATGCATTGTTACATCGCAGGGACGGCCGGACCATTGGTCTATGTCTCGCAAGGGATGTTCTCCGCGAGTGACGAGACTTGGGCGGCGGTTGGCGAAGCGTGTGAAATCTACACTGGCCTCGGCCTTGACGCGAGCCCCCCGCTGCCTTTCAGGAGGGCGATTGACATCTTCGTCTTCCGGATTCTCCAGTACCGCATCGCGACCGAGACAAATCCCGACACGGCGATGCGCATCGCGCTCAAGATCGAGGAAGAATTCGCCGCTGCTCCGGATGATGAAGGTCGACAGTTCTTCCGCTTCCTCTATCTCAGCCAGTTCCTCTCGATCATGAAGGTTCGCTACCCGGTCGCAGTCATCGTCGCTCGATCGCTCGAATTCTTCGACGTCGCCAAGGCACTTGAGACGACGTTTCCCGAACGGCTCGCCAAAGCTCGGCTGGAGCACGAGGACGGTGTCCCGGCCGGCACCTATGTGCAATTCGCCAGCCTCCGGCTGTTTTCGCAGATTCAGGACATCAACGAATTCACAGCGCTGATTGAAGCGCTCGACGGCAGATCCGTGGAGGATGCATGTGCGGTGCTGAACTCGATCGGCGCACCTGACGATATGGCATCAGTTTTGATTGAACGCCTGTGGCTGTCGGAATATCAGTCAAAGGCCATTGGCTGGCCCGCCTTCCGGGAGAAGTTGCGGAGCGCTTTCGATTTTAGCGCCAAGGTCGGCGCCGCGTCCATGGCTCGTGCGATCGCGCCGGTGCTTCTGCGCATGATCAACGAGGATATGGGCGATCCTCAAGGCGCCATCGCCGAAGCGGGTGATCTCGACGCTGTCGTGGGAACAGACCCAATCTACATTTGTGCCTTTGCCAAGGTAACCAGCGATGCCGGCAACTTCCCGAAAGCCAGGCAGCTCTGGCGTGAAGCGCTCCCGAAATGGCCTCGCGCGGAAGATGATATCGGTGGCGCCTATGCCTATCGCTCGGCCGCGATCGCCTCCGCGCGGAACGACGAATGGACCGAGGCCGCGGACTATTTCGATGAGGCGCGAAGCCCGATCGAGGAGGGTTCGCGTCCGACCTTCACCATCGGCCTCCAGATGGATGCAGCCCTTGCGCGTTTCATGGGGGGCGATCGCGCCCAGGCGGTCCGTGAGTTCGGGCAGGTCGTTGCAGCGCTTGAGCCGATGCAGGCTGATTATGAGCGCGAACCTCTGCTTTCGCTCCAGCGTCGCAGCGGTGGAGTCCTCTCCGCTGCGGTAGGCTGGGCAGCAGGTGAGCGCACTGATGAAGAGATGACGAAGCTGGTCGGGATGTGCAGCAACCTCGACCCGTTCGTAACCGATGCTCCCGTTGCGCCACCGCTCGACACTCTCCGCCTTGATCTGATCCGGCTTGAGCTTGCCTGCGGCGCATCGCTCGACGGGTCACTGCAGGAAGCCCCGGCCCTGCGTGCCAGCCCGTTCATGTCGTTTCGTGCAGCGAGTGGCCCCGTGCTGTTTGAACTAGCACAGCGGACGTTGGATTTCAGTGACATCGTGATTGACGGCACGAGAATGCTCGACGCCTTAGCCATGCTGGCGGAACAAATCGCCATGAATGATCGCGACGTCATGCGCGTTGACGATGGCAAGGCCCGGGAATGGTCAAAGGGCGCCGACGAAATTCTGGTAGGGCATGTGGTCGTCGCCACGTTTGCTCTGGCCGCCGCAGATCGACTTGATCGACTGCCTATTGCCCGCTGGCGAGCGGACGCGGCGGCGCATCCGCAAGGCGGACGTGTGGAGCGATTGGTCGATCACCTCGAGGGTCTATTCATCAAGGGTACGGTTGAGGCCTGGAGCACGGTCCTCAAATGCCCATCAACTGATTGGTCCCATCACGCGATCTCCGCGCTCGCCGCGACGCTGCTGGAGCGTCTGGCACCGGACGCCCTGCTCGTCGCGCAATCGCTGTGGGTCCATTATCTCAAGGAACCCCATCGTCGGCAGCTCGCCGAACACTATGTCACCCACTTGGCCTCCAGTCAGTGGGCCGCACTCACGAAATTCCCGGCGGTGTTCGGCCCATCCAAGAAGGCCTCCGAATCATTGGCCACGGCCATCGCCGCACCCGGGCAAGGGTGGCCAAAATTGCGAACCATATTGCAGGCGGCTCTCGGCATCGTGCCGCTGGCTGCGGATGACGATGCGCGTAAGACGATCGAGGCTATGGAAGCCTGAACGATCTTGCCCGCAGGCGATATATCGTCCGCTGCGCTCATATTTTAGACAGGGAGGGTGGCTGAATGAAGGGCAGCTCTGGTCAATCCGCTCCCCAAAGGGGACTTACCGGAGTGTCCGACAAAGCGGACATGATTACCGGCCCGAGTGCGGGCAATGCGATGTCGGCTGCCGGTGAGCGAAATTTGGCCGCAGAGCGGCGAGAAAGGGTCTGCTGCCGCAACCGGTCGCCAGGTGGTGGGACATTCCTGCCGATCGACGCCATGGGTCGGAAGGTCAGACTACGTCCGAATGCAGCCGTTCGTGGAACTGATTGAGCCCTTTCCCCTTGATCCGTGTCGGGAGACACTCCGGGGCGGTTCCGTTCAGGTGGTCCTGCTGCAATAGGGCACCGCTGACGTGCACCGGCTTCCTCATAACCGATTGACCCGATCGACTTGACGTCGGTGGCGACGACCTCCCCATGCCGTTCGGCGATCCCGACCTTGTTGCGGTCGCCAGGCGTTGCGGATCGACGCAGATAGACCTGAGGCACGTAATGGTGACGCTCTGGCGCGTTTAAGCTCTTGCTGTTCACATGACCTCCAGCCACATTGATCGACCCTATGGAAACCAAGCCACCCACCGATCAATATATTGCACGCTCGTGCGTTAGTGGTCTTGCGTCACGGCTTCGAGCAGCGGGATCAGCATGGCCGCGCTTGCGCCGATGATTTCCTTGCCTCGCCAGAGAGTAGGAATGCCGACCAATTTTGCCTGCGCCGACGGCTGCACCGAATTGAGGCCGAGGAGAGGCATTCCAAAGATCGCCCCGCCACTCTTCCCCTTGGGGTCACGCACATAAACGTGACCATTTGCGCCCCAAGCGCCCAGCTTCTTGTCGAAATGAACTGACAGGAACCCACCGACCGTCTCCCGCGCCGCAGCCGAATAAACCTCCATCCGCGTGTCGAGCGTCTGACGATCCATTAGCTTGGACGCCGTGTGCGGATAGCCAGTCACGCTCGCGTAAAAGCGCCCGTCGCCGCCCGCAGCCGATCCGATTTGGTCCTCAGTAAGGAAAGGGATGTGTGAAAGCGCGGCTATGTCCGCGTCATCCAGCAGGGCGACGGCGATATCATGTTTCTCGGACACCTCAAACGTCCCACCAAGCGGTCGAACGTAGCCGTCTGCCGCGAAATACATGAGCTGTCGGCCGTCGTTGTGCTTGAGGACATGAAAGGCGGTCGCGAGACATTTGCGGCCGCGGTACGAAATAGCGACAGCACTTCCTTCGAGAAACGGGCGCCCACCTTTGCTGCGGATGATCGGAACTACACTATGCCGAAGGCGCTCCACCTCAGCATCGACCGCCCTCCGAGACATCGCATTCACCGGGAGCTGAGCGGACAACCTCGCACCACCTTGCTTCCGTCGAACTCGAACGAGCATTGTTCCTCCTTATTCAAGCCTGAGCGGCGGTTTTTACTCGGACCGGACCTTGACTGTCGTCAGCTTGTAAGGCCGGATCTGGGCCGAGACCTGCCGCCTTCCGCCGACAATGCGGTTATCGCCCGCGCATTCCGCCTACCTCAAAACCGGCTGTCCATGGAGGCCTCTTGCTGTTGCATGTCGAGCCCCAGAAAGAACCCCAACCAGTAGAGTTGATGACCCAGTGTGGTTGAGCGTTGGACCTACCTATTGCCTTGTGCCCAAACATCCCGAATTGTGGCCACCGCCGCATCATTGCGGTAGGAATGGCAGGCTGTCGGTAGTGCTGTTTTTGGAACAGGTCTGCCCGCACTCTAAACGACGATCGCGGGGAAGACGTGAGCACATATGATCATCTGAGCCCGCTCGCACAGAAGCTCGGCGCGTGGATGGCGCGGCAATGCGTCGATGGCTTGCCAGCTCATGTCGATGAGGGCCTCGCAAAAGCTTTCCCGGGTGTCGAAGCCAAGCAGATCAAGCTGGCTCTGGCGGAGCTGAAGGCCGACGGGCTCGTCGAGCTGAGCAGCGCAATCAATCGCGCGATGCCGTCCGTGCGCACGACGATTGCACTGTTCGTCGCGGCCGATCCCGCGATCACCGGGCACGATCCCAGGAAGGATGCCGTCCTGCTTGCGCGGATGATGATCGAGAACCCCAGGCTGGGGAATGTTCGTGAGCTGGAAGCGGCGGCGGATTGGCCGCGCCGGCGGTTCAATCCTGCGGTCGGGCTGCTCGTGCCATTGTTTCCGCAGAACCGGATGCGCACGCCGATCCAGAACGAGTATCCCGTGCTCGGCTTCATCGTTGGTGACGACGAGATCGTGTCGCTCCGCCGCTTCGTCCAGAGCCACACCCGATGATCAAGATCACCCACAACGGTCGTCCGTTCGACGCCAACCGCTTCGCGGAAGAGCTGCAGGCCCACGCCATGGAACTCGCCATGGACGCGATCGAAACGAAAGCCCGCGGCGCGGCGGGCTCCATCGTCGATCCGGAAACGGGCAAACATGCCGTCGTATTCGTCGACCGTCTTCCTGGTCACCGGGTAGGGATCAGGACGAGCGGCTCGCCTGCCTTCGCACGGCTCTTGGAAAAGCGGCTCGGGGTCGATCCCGGCGAGGTCAGCGTCATAGGAGTGGACAAGATGGCGGCAGAGCCGCGTGTGTATTTGGCTCACGCGAGCGAGGACAAGGCGATGGTCCGACCGATCGCCGAATATCTCATGGCCAATGGTATCGAGGTCTGGTTCGACGAATGGGAGATCGACCACGGGGACAGCCTTCGCCAGAAAATGGAGGAGGGCCTCGGTGACATGACCCATTTCATGGTCATCCTGACACCGACATCGATCACCAAGCCATGGGTTGCGCGTGAGATCGACGTTGGGCTGGTCGGGCTGGTTGGCGGGAATAACCGCATGGTGCCGCTTCGGGTCGGTGTCGATGTCGGCCAGCTGTCACCGTTTCTCCAGACGCTCCTGTGCGAAGCGATCGATCCGACCTCTGAAGGCCAGCTGGCCGCCCTGGTCGATCGGCTCCATGGCGTCAGTCGCAAGCCAGCGCTCGGCGCAAAGCCCAAGCATGTCATCACGGTGCCCGAGGGTCTGGAAGGGTGGTCACCCGCCGCGGTGGCGATCGCGCAGCATCTCGTCCAGGCAAGCGAGCACGCCGTCAGCTTCGATCCGCACACTCAACCTCACGACATTGCCGAAGCAACCGGGCTGTCGGCGATTGAGGTTCGCCTCGGCATCCTCGATCTGCGCGATGCCGGCATGTTATGGCAGAGCGAGCATGGCGATCTGTCGGTCGCACCGCTTGGACCGCTGTTCGTCGAGTTCGACGCGAGCGTGATGCCTTTCGATCCGGCCATCGATGCGGTCACCTTGGCTAACCGCCTCGTGAGCGACGATGTCGAAGACGCCGAGACGGAAGACTTGGCGGCCAAGCTCAAATGGGAGCCCCGTCGGATGAACAGCGCAATCGCGTATCTCGATCGCGCCGGTGCCATCGAGACGGTTGATGCGCTCGCCTCGGACCCCTGGCGCGCCGTGTTCCTGAGCATCAGCGATGAAACCCTCCGCTTCGTTCGCAGCAAGAGCTGATCGATGGCTGCCGACGAGGAGGAGCGTGTCGTCTGCGCCGACTGTGTTGGCGAAGCCTATCTCAAGGCCGAGATCATAGCGAGCGGCGAAGAGCGCGAATGCTCTTTCTGCGGCCATGATAGTTCCGTCGTCAGCATCACGGATTTGGCCGGGTGGGTGAGCAGCGCTTTTGAGGCGCACTACACCCGGACCTCCGATCAACCGGACGCTTTCCAATCGGCGATGCTCGGCGACCGCGAGAGCAGCTATGAATGGGAGCGAGACGGCGAGCCGGTCTTGGAGGCGATCCAGGGTGCGGCCTCGATCGAGGAGGATGTGGCGCAGGAAATTCTCGACATCCTCGCTGATGAGCATGGCGACTGGGACGCGCACATGGCCGGCGAGGAATGCGAGTTCGATCCCGAGAGCTACTATGAGCGCAGAGGCCCGAACGATATCGAGTTTCAGCTCGAATGGCGCAATCTGGAGCGGTCATTGAAAGGCGAGACGCGGTTCTTCAACAAGGTCGCCGAAAGCCTCCTCGATCGCATCTTCACCGGCATCGAAGGCTTTCGCACGCGCGACGGGCGGGGCGTGATCCGCCATGCGGGGCCGCTCACCGAGCTCGAGCAGTTCAGTCGCGCTCGCGTGTTCCATTCGGACGACAAGCTCGGCGCCGCGCTCGAGCGCCCCGACCGCGAGCTCGGACCACCGCCGAGCGCCGTAGCGGTCGGCGGCCGGATGAACGCGCGCGGCGTATCGCTGTTCTACGGCGCCACTCTTGAAGATTCGGCCTTGTCTGAGGTCCGGCCGCCGGTCGGCAGCCGCGTGCTCGTGGGGAAATTCGATGTCATAAGGCCTCTGCGCCTGCTCGACATCGATGCGCTTCGCTCCGTCTATGTCGAAGGGAGCATCTTCGACCCCGGCTATATGGGCAGGCTGGAACTGGCAAAGTTCATGGAGAGCCTCAGCGCCCGCATGACGATGCCGGTCATGCCCGATGACGAGCCGACCGAATATCTGATCACCCAAGTCATAGCCGACTATCTAGCGGCAAAGCGCGACCTGAACCTCGACGGCCTCCTCTATCCATCCGTACAGCAGCGGGGCGATCACCAGAATGTCGTCCTGTTCAGGCGCGCATCGCGGGTCAGAAACATCGACCTCCCCCCTGGCTCAGAAGTGTCGGCGATGCTAGGATCCTTCGACGAGGATGGACCGTCACCAGATTACTGGGTGTCCGAGAGCGTGCCCCCGCCCGAGCCGCCAAAGCCGGCCCCAGGCGGGCAATTCTGGCCTGCCACCTATCTCGACCCTTTCGCCGATCCGGGCGATGATCGCGAGCCGGCCCTGGCGGTCGTCATGAATACGCTCCAGGTTCATCATGTCGAATCCATCAAGTTTTGCACCGAGACATTCGATGTTCGCCGCCACCGGACCGAGAAGCGGCCCTCGAAACTGCGCGGTGCGCAGGATTTTTGACGTCTGACCTAAGCACCAGCGCCGCATCGTTCTAGCGGCCATCGTTCTCCGGCTGACGCCGTTCGTTCAGCGCGCCATGATCGGCCTGACCCAACCCGAACGACCACTTTTGTCAGATTACGACGTTCACGCAGCCAGAAGCGAGCGACCGGCTGTGGTCGACTGGTGCCGTAACGGTTGGCAGGTTATCCGGTCATCGCGTTCCCCGTCCGTTCAGGATCGGGCGTCCGTGAGGCTCGCATACCAATCCGCGTAAGGCCCGGTACGGGCGAGGTGGCGGTTCAGATCGGGAGCACCGTCTTCCCACCAGACCGGACCGCGCTCGCCGAGGGCAACTTTCGCGCGATCGACCGCGTCATGGGCTGCCGCCTCCGCCGCGCTATCGCCACTTCGCTTGGCAACGCCGACCGCGCGGCGGGCGGCCATCAATTCGTGGACAAGGCGTTCACGCACATCGGGTTCGAGTGCCGGATTGCTCGCCCGCCACAGTCGCCCGCGAACCACGAAATATCGCCCGTCAGGTGTCGTCGGATAGGAGTCCTTGCTCATGCCTTGCGGCTTTGGTCGGCAAGGCTCCGGAGCGTGATCGACCAGCGCGGCTGTTCGATGGGCGCGATGCTATGCTCCCATTGGTGCCGCACTTCGCCGGACAAATGGTAGATCGAGCGCGGTGCAAGATCGGCTTTGGCCCGCTCGAACCCACGGTCGCTCCGCCGGCGCAGTCGCAAGGTCGCCGCGTGCCCGAGCGAGATGCCGACGACATGCTCGAACACCGGCCGGTCCTTATGCCATCCAATCCCGGCGCCGGGATCGTAGCGGATCAGCAGCGCCTGAACGAGTTGATCAGGATCGAGGTCGGCGAAGCCTGCTGCGCGTTGCCGGATGTCATCGAGCCAGTCAGGCATTGGGTCGGTCGGCGCGAACGCGCCCGTCGCAAAATCGTAGCTCCAGCCATAGGACCGGGTCAGCCGCTTACCTGTCCATTGCTGAAAGCGGAATGGGCTGAGGTCGGTATCGTCGATATGCGCGATCAACGCGGCTTCCTCGGCCGCCGAGATGATGTCACCGCGCATTGCGAGGCCAGCGACGGCGGGCGCGTCGAACAGGTCAAGCATAGCGTTCACCGCGACCGTCCCCGACCACCCTCCACGCCGCCGGCGGCGCGCAGGAGGTAGCCCAGTGGACGCCCGCTCAGCGTGCAGGTCGCGACGATGCGATCATAGCTGCGCCGACCGGCGCGACAGCTCAGCACCTTGCCCATGGCAATTTGTGCAAGACGACGCTTGGCTGCGGCGCCACCCGGTTCGTTCAGCTCAGGTGCGTAGAAGTCCGCCAGACGGATTTCGATCCAGCGGTCGGGCCGACCAGCGGGACCGACGCAAAGTCCATCACCGTCGCCGACATAGCGGACGACGCCTGAGAAGGTAGTGCCCTTCGCCGGCAGAGCGCCTTCGCAAGGATCGGCGAGCGCGGGCGATGCCCACGCAATGGCGATCAAGGCGGTAAGGCTGACAGAAAAGCGCATGGGGCATCCAATATAGGTCGCGTAGGCGCTCATTTCACAGCTCCGCCGCCGCTGCGAACCTGTCGTACGATGCCGTTATAGGCGGCGTGCAGACCCTGGCTGCGCCCGATGTCGTGGTCTGACCCCGCCGCCTCCCAGAAGTTGACGAGCCAGTCGTCCGGACACCATGGGCGCAGATCCCACAGTGCCAGCGCCACGCCGCGCGTCTGCGCCTGGTCGCGCCCGGCTGCCGCCTCGCGAAGGACGTTGAGCGCTCTCGTGATCGTGCCGGCGGCGCGCGCATCGCACTTAGTGGAAATCATGGCTGCGGATGCGCATCATCTCTTCCTCGTCTAGCACCAGATTGAATGGGCGATAGGACAGCGTCCGTCCCTTCGGAAAACCCGGATCGCGCGGATCGGGACTGCCGCCGTTGGTCGCACCGTCGCCGTGGCTCGGGCGGACCGCAAAATCCATGCGCGCGATCGAGCGCAGCATATCGTCGTGATCGGTGATCCGGTCGCAGATGATGTGAATGACCTCGCCTTCCTTTTGAAGCCGGCCGCGCATCGCGATCATTGACGCCGACATGACCTGCCGGCGGTAAATCTCGAACCGATCGGGCCAGAGAATGCCCTGAGCGACCCCGGTTTCGTCTTCGATCGTCACGAACAGCACGCCCTTCGCCGAGCCCGGCCGCTGGCGGACGAGGATGACCCCCGCGACCTCGATATTGCGGCCGTCACGGATGTTCGTGATGTCGGCACACTTCACGATTCGCATGTCGTCTAGCTGGCTACGCAGGAACTGGAGCGGGTGGCCGCGCAGCGACAGTTGGAGCGAGCGATAGTCTTCGACCACTTCGCGCCCGGCCGACATCGCCTTGAGTGCTACGCCGGGCTCGATGCCCTCGGGTGAGAACCCGCCCTCGCGCGCATCGGCCGCGGCGAACAGCGGCAGCGGCGCTTCGCCAAGCCCTTTGACCTTCCATAGTCCCTGCCGTCGATCCTCGGCGAGGCACTGAAACGCATCGGCCTCTGCGAGCCGTTCGATCGCGGCGCGGGGCGTGCCAGCGCGCCGCCAAACCTCCTCGACGCTGTCATAGGGTGATGGGCCGCGTGCCGCGACGATTGCCGCGCCGTGAATATTGGCGAGACCGGTCACCTGCCGAAAGCCGAGGCGAACCGCCATGTAGCTGCCGTTGCTCTTCTCCAGCGTGCAGTCCCAGTGGCTGTGATTGATCGAGACCGGGCGGATTTCGACGCCGTGCTTCCGGGCGTCCTGCACGATCTGCGCGGGGGCGTAGAAGCCCATCGGCTGCGCGTTCAGGAGCGCGGCGCAGAACACGTCGGGATGATGATGCTTCATCCAGCATGAGGCATAGGCGATCTTGGCGAACGACGCCGCGTGGCTCTCCGGGAAGCCGTAGGAGCCGAAGCCCTCGATCTGCTTGAACGTGCGCTCGGCGAAGTCCTTCGGGTAGCCGCGCGTTACCATTCCGCCCACGAGTTTGTCGTAGAAATGGCTGACGCCGCCCGTGAGCTTGAAGGTCGCCATTGCACGGCGCAACTGATCGGCCTCGACGGGAGTGAACCCGGCGCCGACGACAGCCACCTTCATGGCCTGTTCCTGAAAGAGCGGGACGCCGAGCGTCTTTTCCAACACCGCCCGCAGTTCGGGCCGGGGATATTCGGGTTTCTCCTTGCCCTCTCGCCGGCGAAGATAGGGATGCACCATATCGCCCTGAATCGGCCCGGGGCGGACGATCGCCACTTCGATGACGAGATCGTAGAATTCGCGCGGCTTCATGCGGGGTAACATCGACATCTGCGCCCGGGACTCGATCTGGAAGACGCCCAACGTGTCGGCCTTCTGGATCATCGCATAGACGTCGGGATCGTCGTCCTGCAGGTCGGCCATCGTGACCTTCAGCCCCTTGTCCTGTTCGAGCAGGTTGAAGGCGCGGTTCATGCAGCCGAGCATGCCGAGGCCGAGGACATCGACCTTCATGAACTTCAGCGCGTCGATATCGTCCTTATCCCATTCAATTATTTGACGGTCTTCCATGCGTGCCGGCTCGATCGGGACGAGATCGTCGAGCCGGTCCTGGGTCAGCACGAACCCGCCGGGGTGCTGCGACAGATGGCGGGGCGTGCCGATAAGCTGGCGGGCCAGCTCCAGCGTCAGCTTGAGCCGATGATCCTCCGCGTTGAGATTAAGGCTCTCGACCCGTTCCTGCGGGATGCCGTCCATGCTCCAGCCCCAGACGAGGCCGGTCAGCATCTTGGTCAGGTCGCGCGGCAGGCCGAGCGCTTTGCCGACCTCGGCGACCGCGCCGCGCGTGCGGTAGCGGGTAACGACAGCGGTCAGCGCCGAGCGATCGCGACCGTAGGTCTCGTAGATCCACTGGATGATCTCCTCGCGCCGCTCATGTTCGAAATCGACGTCGATGTCAGGCGGTTCGCGGCGCTCGCCGGACACGAACCGCTCGAACAGCAGCTCATGCTGGATCGGATCAATCGAAGTGACGCCGAGCAGATAGCAGACGCAGCTGTTAGCGGCCGACCCACGGCCCTGGCACAGGATGCCGCGCCGCCGGCTTTCGGCGACAATCGAGTTCACCGTCAGGAAATAGGGCGCGTAGCCGAGCTGACCGATTAGCGTCAGTTCATGGTCGATCTGGTCGCGGTAGCGTTGCGGGATGCCCTCGGGAAACTTCTTCGCCGCCGCTTCCTCGGTCAGCGCGGCCAGTGCCTGCTGCGCGGTCCGTCCCTCGATCACCTGCTCATAGGGATACTGATACTGGATCTCGCCGAGGTCGAAGGTGCATTGCACGGCGATGTCGGCACTGGCCTGGATCGCGTCGGGGAACGACGCAAAGCGGCGCTCCATTTCCGCTGGGGATTTCAGGTCGCGATCCATGAAGCGTTCGCGCCGGAAGCCCAGTTCGTCGATCGTGCATCTCTCGCGAATGGCGCTGACCACATCCTGAAGCGGCCGCCGTTCCGAGCTGTGATAGAGGATATCGCCCGTCGTAACGGACCGGACACCGTTGGCACGGGCCAGCGCGTCGAGCCGGTGCAGACGTTCGGCATCGTCCGGCCGGCGCCGGAGCGACAGCGCGCAAAAGCCGGACGCGCCGAACACGCGGCGCAGTTCGCGCAGATGATCGCGAGTGATGTCGTCGGGCATGTCGGGCAAGAGGATGCCGACCATCTCATCGGCATGAGCCGCAATGTCTGCCCATTTGAGGATGCACTTGCCCTTGCCGCCGCGACCCTTGCCGATCGACAACAACCGGGTCAGCCTCGACCATGCCGCGCGGTTGCGCGGATAGAGCAGCAGCGCGCGGCCATCGACCAAATCGACCCGGGCGCCCGGGATCATGCGCACGCCGGTCGCTTTCTGGCCCTCCCATCCGCGCACCACGCCGGCAACCGTGTTCCAGTCCGCCAGCCCCATTGCGCTATGGCCGAGCAGGGCCGCAGCCGCGAACAGTTCCTCGGGCGAGGACGTCCCGCGCAGAAACGAGAAGTGGCTCGTGACGTGAAGTTCCACATAGGTGGCCATCAGCCGAACATCCCGTGCATGTACCAGCTGAGATCGCCAGTCGGTGCGTGGACACCATCGCCGCGACGAAACAGCCAAAAGCGAGCGCCGCCCTCCGCCTCGACCCGGAAATAGTCGCGCACCGCCCACATCTCCTTGGGCGAGCGCCACCACTCGCCATGGACGCGCTCGGGGCCATCGCCTGCGACGACCCGGTAGCTCTGCCGTCGCCAGGTGAACCGACGCGGCGGATGATCGGGGAGCAATGCGACGACGTTGGAGAGCTGTTCGGGCCGCTTGAGCAATCGCACCGGGCGTTTCCAGCCCGGCCAGCCTTGTGGATTCGCGAGCGGCGGCACACGGCGCATCGCGCGCTCCGGCACATCGCTCTCCTGGCTCGATATGCGGAACAATGCCGATGCACCAACGCGCGTACCGAGTTGATCGACGAGCGGCGCGAGGTCGCGCACCTTGCCGGAGGTTTCGAGGAGCGCGCCCGTGATCTGCGCGCCGAGCGGTTCGGACAAAGGAACGGCGAGGTGCATCGCCTCAATGCCAAGACCGGGATCGAGTGCGGTCATCTTCAGCCCGAACATGCGCTTCAGGTGTCGATCGTCGCGCGTCGCTCGGGACGCGCCGACACCGAGCCGCTGCGCTTCACCGTCAACCCGGTCGGCGATGAGCAGCACGTTGCGCGCGCCGAGACCCCGGGCGCGGAGAAGGATGACGAGATCGTCGACAAGATCGCCGATGACCTGCGCGATGCTCTCGGGCGTGCCGATCGGTTCCAGCAGACGGCGGGTCACGATCGGTGCTTCGGTCGGCACCACCGGAATGATCGGCTCGGCGACGAGTCCGCGGGCCTGATCGAGGCGATCGACCGTCTTGAGGCCAAGCCGGCGTGCGAGCGGCCCACGCGGCATCGAATAGAGGTCGGCAATCCGCTCCAGCCCGAACCGCGCTGCAACAACCAGAGCGTCCGGTTCGAGGCGGAGCGCGGCCAGCGGCAGTTCAGCGATTGCCTGCGCTTCCTCGCCACTCCCTATCAGCGTGATCGCCGTGCCGCCGAACCGCGCGAGCGCGTACGCCGCGCCGGGTGTGCCGGCAACTGCGACCCTCGCCGTGAAACCGAGTCGCTTCAGGAATGCAAGCAGCCGGCGGCAGAAGCGATCCTCGCCGCCGAACAGGTGCGTCGTACCGGTGAGATCGAACCAGAGCCCATCAGGTCCGGTTACGCTGGCAGACGGTGTCCATTGCCGCGCGGCGTGCAGCGCAAGCCGATCGAGCAACGCGCGGTCGGCATCCGGTTCGGCGTCGCGGACGTCCAGGTCGGCGACCAGCGCACGCGCATGCGCGGCGGCCATTCCCGGCCTAAGACCAAGTTCGATTGCCTGCGGACAGGCGGCAGTAATGACGTCCTTCTGTCCCGTGCGCATGACGAGCACCGTCGGCGTGCCCCACAATGTCGCCCAAGTCGGCGCGGCGGCCAGCGAACCGCCATGCCCGTCGTCAGCTCGCATCGCCTTGAACGGATGCTCGGCATGTTCGCTGCGGCGCCCCATCTCACGCATCGTCGGACGTTGGTGTGCCGGCATGGCGTCGAGGTCGGACTGCGATGGCCGACGTCCGAGGGCGCCGTCGCGCGCCCAG
>CAMYIQ010000092.1 GCA_947258465.1 uncultured Erythrobacter sp. | reverse complement strand
CCGGGCTGGCATCGGAGAACATGGCATAGTGCAGCGGGAACAGCCGGTCGTTGAGCTCGCGTGCCTTGACGAGATCGTTTGCCGCAATGGCTTCATGGAATTCGGCGCAGAGCGCCGGCGCGACATTGGCGGTGACCGAGATGCACCCCGCCCCGCCCGCGGCCGAATGCGGCAGCCACAATTCGTCATTGCCCGAAAGCTGGCAGAATTCATGATCCAATCCCATGCGGTGATCGGCCACGCGCGAAAGATCGCCACTGGCATCCTTGATGGCGACAATGCGGTCCGGATATTTGCGAACCAGCTCGACGACCGTTTCATCCTCGATATCGGTCACTGTTCGGCTGGGAACATTGTAGAGCACGATCGGCAGGTCGCTGTTTTCGGCGAGGTAACTGAAATGAGCGATAAGCCCGGCCTGGCTCGGGCGGTTGTAATAGGGCGCGACGCACAGACCCGCCGCCGCCCCGGCCTTTTTGGCGAACTGCATGTGCAGCAGCGCGTTGCGCGTGTCGTTCGATCCGCAACCGGCAATCACCGGCACGCGTCCCGCAGCCTGTTCGATACAGACTTCGACAACACGGTGATGCTCGGCATTGGAGATGGTCGAGGCTTCACCCGTAGTGCCACAGGGGACCAGCGCCTTGCTGCCGTTTTCGATTTGCCAGTCGACGAGTTTGCGGAAAGCCGCCTCGTCGAACGATCCGTCGCGAAAAGGAGTCGCCAGAGCTGGAATGGAGCCTGAGAACATTTACGGGAGTCCTGCGTTAGGGGTATGAAACAAGGCGATTTTCGGCGGTTCGCGCCACAATTCATTCAGCGCCTGATAAGGAGGGGCCGGGCAGTATGTCCAGCATGGGCCGACAAACTATTTTCTCACTCGCTCTTATGGCCGGTTCCTCACTGGCCTTTCCCACCATGGCGCAAGCACAGGCGGGCGATGCCTCGCGCGCCGATATGGTCGCACAGCAGCCGGGCCGGATGGATCAGGCCGTGGGCCAATGGGAGTATCTGACCAAGCAGGAAGAGCTGCCGTTCGCTTCCTATGCGGGCTTCGTCACGACTTATCCCGATTTTCCCAAACAGGAATTGCTGCGTTACCGTGCCGAAGCCGCGCTCGACCGCGATGCTCCGTCATCGCAATCCCTGGTCGCTTTCTTCGACAAGCTCCCGCCGCTGACCAATAGCGGCAAGGCGCGCTATGCCCTAGCGCTCGCTTCGCTCGACCGTCCCGAAGCGTTCGACATGGCGCGGGAAGCCTGGCGGGGCGGAACGATGAGCGGCCCGGCCGAACTCTATATACAGGGCTTGTTTGGCGGACGCTTCGGCCCGGAAGATCACGATGCGCGCATGGATGCCTTGCTATGGCAGGGCGATTACGAGGGCGCATCGCGCCACGTCGTGCGCGTCTCACCGGCCTATCGCGAGATGGCCCAGGCGCGGCTGGCCTTGTTACAAGGCAGCACTCCGACGCAGGCGGGGCTTGCCGTACCGGGCGGTGCGCTCAGCGATGCGGGCTACGTCTATAATCTGACGCGCCACTATCGCAGTTCGGGCCAGCCATACCGGGGGGTCTTGCTTTTGGCCTCGGGGGCGCAGTTCACCGCCCCCGCGATCGACGGTACGCTGTTCGTTTCCGAAGCGCTGGCTGTCGCCAAAAGCGCAGGTGCGAGCCAGGCCGTCAGCATCGCATCGAAGATCGACGATGTGTTCGCGCCGGGCACAGACATCTCGGAAGGCAGTTTCACCCTGCGCGACAAGTATACCGATCTCATGTGGCTCGGCGGCACCAAGGCGCTGTGGTCGCTCGGCGATGGCGCGCGCGCGGCCCCGCTCTTCTATCGCTACGGCACTGCCGCCAAAACGCCGCTGACACGCTCCAAGGGATTTTACTGGGCGGGACGCGCCGCAGCCCGTGCGGGTGACCGCGCCGAGGCGGAGCGTTACTGGCAGATGGCCGCCGATTTTCCCGACTGGTATTATGGCCAGCTTGCGCTGAGCGAACTGCGGCAGCCAATGCCGAACTTCGCCCAGGTGCCCCAGCCCGATGCCGCCGAACGTGCAGCCTTCGAAGCGGATCCGCTGACCGGCGCCTTGCGCGCCATTGCCCGCAACCGCCGCGATTGGCGTACCGAACGCGCCTTTTTCGAGGCTATCGCCGACAAGGCGAGCACGCCCGGCGAGATGGCCTTGGTCGGCCAGCTCGCACGCGAAACCGGCCTTGAAGAAATGGCGGTCGTCGCCGGTCTGGTTGCGGGTGAGCACGGCCTCAAGGGTTTCGAGCGGCTCGGCTATCCGACCGTGCAGACGCATTCGGGCGCCAACTGGACCATGGTCCATGCGATCGCGCGGCAGGAAAGCGAATTCGACCGCAATCGCATCAGCCATGCGGGTGCGCGCGGCATGATGCAGCTTATGCCTGGCACTGCACGCGAGGAAGCGGGCAAGATCGGTGTGCGGTACATGTCCGCCAGCCTGACCGAGAGTCCGAGCTACAATATCCGCCTGGGCGATGCGCATTTCGCCCGGCTGATGGACCGGTACGACGGTGCCTATCCGCTTGCCATTGCGGCCTATAACGCGGGGCCCGGACGGGTGAACCAGTGGCTGCGTCTCAATGGCGACCCACGGACAGGCGCGGTCGACTGGGTCACGTGGATCGAGCAGATACCGGCGAATTTCGAGACGCGTTATTACGTCATGCGTGTGATCGGGAATGCTGTCAGCTATGCCAATATGCATCCCGATAAATCGGCCGGGTACGAGCGCGATATCGCCAATTACCTGCGGCGCTGAATTGCGCTAGGGCCGCAGCCCTGATGCAAGGCAAGACAAACCCCGTCACACCGGCAGGCTACGCCGCGATGAAGGCCCGCTACGACCACCTGCTCGGCACCGAGCGGCCCGAGATCGTCGAGATCGTCAGCTGGGCAGCGGGCAATGGCGACCGCAGCGAGAATGGCGATTATCTCTACGGTCGCAAACGCATGCGCGAAATCGACCGCGAGCTGGCGCATCTGGCCCGGCGAATGAAAGCCGCGCGGGTGATCGATCCGGCCGAACAGCCCGACAAGGCACGCGCCTTTTTCGGCGCCACCGTCACGCTTGCCGACGAAGACGACAGGGAAAAGGTCGTGACTCTCGTCGGCGACGACGAACAGGATGCCAGTGCGGGCCGGATCGGCTGGTCCTCCCCTCTCGCCCGCGCGCTGAAGGGCGCGGCAATCGGCGATCTGCGCAGCGTGCGGCTTCCCGGCGGGCTGAAAGAATGGGAGATCGTGGCGATCGACTATGCGTAAGTTCGCTGTCATTTTCCTGATGGTGCTTGCCGCGCCGCTGTCGGCCAAGGACGATCTCGGGGTGTTTTCCGATTGGGGCGCCTTTCGCGACCCTTCGGTTCCGCGCTGCTATGCCATTGCCATGCCTGCCCCAAGCCGTCTCGACCGAGAGTTCGAGCCCTTCGCGACCATCGGTACCTGGCCGCGGCAAAACCGGCGGGGACAGGTGCATTTTCGCCTGTCGCGCCAAATCATGCACAGCTCGGCCATCACGCTTGCGATCGGCGGGAAGCGCTTCCGCCTCACCGGCGGCGGTGGCGATGCATGGGCGCAGAACCGCGCAATGGATGCCGCCATCGTCGCCGCCATGCGTTCGGCCGAGCGGATGACCATCCGTGCCACGGACAAACGCGGTCGCCGATTTGCGAACAGCTATTCACTGTCGGGCGCCGCGACTGCGATGGATGCCGCCACCCTCGCCTGCGCCCGGCGCTGAACCGTGGATACAGGAAACGAAAAGGGGCCGGAGAGCACCATCGCTCCCCGGCCCCAATCCTGATGCAAGCGATCGCTTAGAAGCGAACGCCAAGGCCTGCCATAACCTGGTGACGGTCCAGATCGACGTCGAAACGGTCGCTGTCGGGCAGCGTGCCGTCGAAATCGACTTCGCCTTCGGTGTAGTTCGAATAGCGATATTCGACGTTCATGAAGGTCCGCGGGTTGATGGCATATTCGATACCCGCACCGGCGCGCCAACCATCGAGGTCGAAGCTTTCGCGGAACTCGCTGGTGCCGTCATTAGCGAGGATATCGAGCTTGGCGTTGGTATAGCCGCCCTTGGCGTAGACCAGCAGGTCCGGGGCGGCCTTGGCACCGACGCGCGCGCCGAGGAACAGATCGCGTCCCGCTTCTACTTCACCGAAGCCGAAGCCTTCGAAATCGCCATTGTCGAATTCGGTCTTGGCGGTTGAATCGGTCAGTTCCGCCTCGAGCCCGATGACGGCGCCGCCGAGGTCGAAATCGTAACCGGCCTGCACACCGTAAACCGCGCCGTCGATCGACTGGTCGTTGTTGTCATTGCCGTCGTCATCGACGCTGCTGCCAGCCTTCAGCGCATCGTAGCCGACCACGCCTTGGACGCGGAAACCATCGAAATTGCTGCTGTCCTGCGCCAGGGCAGGCGTGGCGAGAGCGGCCATCGAACCGGCTACGAGCAGGGTTGAGATCTTTTTCATGTACGAACTCCGTTTTGTTGACCTGCAGCTTTCATGCTGCATGGACTGGGAGAACGCTGCGAAAGCGCGAACAGTTTCATTAACCTCAAACAACAGGATATTGTTGCAAATTGAACACATGTTGCGCGGTGGACGGTTGGTTTCGCCCGATGAAGGGTTGGGAACCCGAACTCAGGAGCGGCTTGGCGTGGCCAGGGCGGGCCGACACGTTGGGCCCACGGCTCGGCGGCGCGCGCACTTTGCTTTCACCGCAACAGGCCCTATATGCGCCGCTCCCATGGTCGATACGACACTCATGAGCATCCCCGGGCAGGTGGACCCGGTTCCCGTCGCGCGTGACATCACGCCGCGCGCAGATGGCCGCGTGGACCTGATCGGTCTGCCCAAGGACCGCATTCGCGAACTCTTCGCCGAAGCCGGGCTCGACGCGAAGCAGGCCAAGCTGCGCGCCAAGCAGGTGTTCCACTGGCTCTATCACCGCGGCGTCACCGATTTCGCAGCGATGACCGACATCGCCAAGACCATGCGCCCCTGGCTGGCCGAGCGCTTTTATATCGGTCGTCCCGATGTGGTCGAAGCCCAGCATTCGGCCGACGGCACGCGCAAATGGCTGCTCAAGACATCGGACGGGCACGAGTTCGAAATGGTCTTCATTCCCGATGCGGATCGCGGCACGCTGTGCGTGTCCAGCCAGGTCGGCTGCACATTGAACTGCCGTTTCTGCCATACCGGCACCATGCGCCTCGTGCGTAATCTCACCCCGGGGGAAATCGTCGGCCAGGTCCTACTCGCGCGCGATGCGCTGAAATTGGTGATGGATGGGGAAGGTCTCGCCCTGTCGAAGCGCCGGATCACGCTATCGACAAGCGGGGTCGTTCCCATG
>CAMYIQ010000091.1 GCA_947258465.1 uncultured Erythrobacter sp. | reverse complement strand
TTGAGTTCGCCGACCAATTCTGATCGCGCTCGCCAATAGCCGAACAGAAAGAACTCATCCGCATCGTTGCCCATGCCTCGTTCCACTCCGTGGCCATCGACAGATGCCGATAAATTGATGCCAATGCCGCCAGGGTACTTTTCGTAAAAACCGCCAATAGAGCCCCAAGGGATGTAAAGCGGGCGACGAACGGGGCGGCGAATATTGAGCCCGTCGGCTTGTATTCGAATTGTGGTTGGACGGACTCCCCGCAGGAAACCGACCACAAGAATGAACCCACCGCTCAGGAAAACCAACGGTTCTCGTCCTCGAGTGCGATATGAGGTAAAATCACCCTCCATGGCCCAGTAGATTGCCCCCGCGCCTACGAGTGCGAAGAGGAACATCACAAGTCGGCTCTCAGAAATTACCTTCCCAGTCACGTAACCGCCGCCCGCTCGCGGAATTCCTCGCGTTGCCACTCTCCTGTTTCCAGCACTTCGGCGAGGTGCCTTGCGGCCTCGGCCATGTCCTCAAAGCACAAATAGGCGGGGGCGAAGCCGAAGCGCAGGATATCGGGATCGCGGAAATCGCCGATCACGCCGCGCGCGATCAGCGCCTGGCAGATGGCGTAGGCCTCCTCGTGGCGGAAGGAGAGCTGGCTGCCGCGCGCATCGGGATCGGTCGGGCTGACGAGATCGAGAGCGACGCTACGTTCCGACAAACACCGGCGAAAGAACTCGGACAGGGCCTGCGATTTCTCGTAAAGCCGGTCCACGCCGATTTCCGCGACAATATCCACGCCGACTTCCAGGGCGGCGAGGCCGAGGATCGGAGGCGTGCCGCAAAGCAGTTTTTCCACGCCGGGCGCCGCCTCGTAATCATCGCTGAAGGCGAAAGGGGCGGCGTGCCCCATCCAGCCGGTCAGCGGTTGCCGCGCGGCCTTCAGGTGCCTTTCGGCGACGAAGGCATAGGCCGGCGCGCCAGGGCCGCCATTGAAATATTTGTACCCGCAGCCCACCGCGAAATCCGCTTCGCAGCCGTTCAGATCGACCGGCAAGGCGCCGCCTGAATGCGACAAGTCCCACAGCACCAGCGCGCCCGCTTCATGCGCGGCGTGCGTCAGGGCAGCCATGTCGAACAGCTCGCCCGTCTTGTAGTGCGTGTGGGTGAGAAGCAGGAGGGCGACATCCCCGTCGAGCGCGTTCGCCAGCGCTTCGCGCGGAGCCAATCGTCGCTCGGCGAGGCCCTGCCGTTCCAACCCTTCGATCATATAGAGATCGGTCGGGAAGTTGCCCGGTTCGCTGAGCACGACCTTTCTCCCGGGACGCATGGCGAGCGCGGCTGAGATCAGCTTGAACAGGTTGATGCTGGTGGAGTCGCAGGCGATGACTTCCTCTGCCCGCGCCCCGATCAGCGGTGCGATCTTGGTGCCGATCTTGCTTGAAAGATCGATCCAGCCCGCCGAGTTCCAGCTACGGATGAGGTCCCGGCCCCACTCTTCGCGAACCACCTGCTCCAGCCGGGCGGGCGTCCCTTTGGGAAGGCAGCCAAGGGAATTGCCATCGAGGTAAATCACCCCTTCCGGTACATCGAAGCGCTCCCGAAATTCCTTCAACGGATCGCCCGCGTCGAGACATCTTGCGCGCTCAAGCATCGGGGAGCTCTCGCAGGATCGCGCGGGTGAGGCCGGCATCGCCGCCCGCGATCTTGAGCGGCAGCGCGATCAGCTCGTAACGCCCCTCGGGCACGCCATCGAGCACCAGCCCTTCGAGAATACGCATATCGTGCTTGAGCACGGATTTATGGGCATCCATCGTCTTGCTCTCCTGCGGATCGATGCTGGGCGCGTCGGTGCCGACCAGCTTCACACCCTGCAGCGCGAGCCAATCGACGACTTCCGCGTCGATCGCGGTGAAGCTGCTGTCCCATGCGTCATGCGGGAAGTGCTCGAAGGTGCGGAACAGCACCCGGTCGGCGCTTTCGATATGCGGCAGATCGCCGACCGAAATCGCGCCGCCGCTCACGCCGGTAGCATCGACCACCAGGCACTCGCCGAGATAGGGATCGAGTTCGACGCTGGCGATATCGGGTGCGGTTTCGGAATAGTGCAGCGGCGCATCGCCATGCGTGCCCGAATGGGTGCTCATGGTCATCCGCCCGACATTGACCGGCGAGCCGTCCTCCATCTTCCACGTCCGCTCGAAGGCGAACTCGGTATCGCCCGGCCAGACCGGCAGTCCCGGCCGCAACGTCTGCGAAATATCCCAGATGCGCCGCTTGGACCGCCAGGAACTCATGCTGCGGTCCTCATAGGGCGGTCCTCACGCTTAACAATTCGGGAAAGAACGCCGCTTTCAATACGCCCGCGAGATAGGGCACACCAGGCGTCCCGCCCGTGCCCTTTTTGAAGCCGATGATCCGTTCGACCGTCTTGAGATGTCCGAAACGCCAGCGCTGGAAGTGATATTCGAGATCGACCAGCTTCTCGGCCAGTTCGTAAAGGTCCCAATATGTCTTCGGGTCACGATAGACCTCGGCCCAGGCCGCCTCGACCTCGGGCGTGTGGGTCCATGGCTCGCCGACCGGGCGCTCGAGTATCTCTTGCGGAATGGCCAAACCGCGCCCTGCGAGCAGCGCGACAGCCTCGGCATAGATCGATTTTTTTGCCAGCTCTTCGCGCAAGGCTTCGGCCACTTCGGGCGTCGCCTCGTGCATGGTGATCATGTCGGGATTACGCCCGCCGAGCAAGAATTCCATCATGCGGTACTGCGCGCTCTGGAACCCGCTCGATCCGCCGAGATGCGGGCGGATGGTCGAATAGTCGTGCGGGGTCATCGTGCTCAGCACGTCCCAGCTCTGGATCAACTGCCCCTGCGCGCGCGCCACGCGGGCGAGCATCTTGAACGAAGGCCGCAGCCGATCTTGCCGAATGCATTCGCGTGCCTCGGTCAGCTCGTGCAGACACAGTTTGAGCCACAATTCGCTGGCCTGGTGGACGATGATGAACAGCATCTCGTCATGCGCGTCGGACGCCGGGTGCTGCGCCGCCAGGATGCGGTCCAGGTCGAGATAGCTGGAATAGGTTACATCGGATGTCATGCGTGCAGCCCTAGCGCGCATTGGTCGCCGATGAAACTAGTTCCCTACGCTAGCCCTCGATCACCTGTGTGTGCGGGTGATGCTTGTCGAGGTGCTTCTTCACGATCCGCAGGTTTTTGGTGTTCGAGCGATAGACCACGTCGAACGCATCGCCGACCACCGGCACCGCGCCCACCGCGCTGTCGACGGCGATATTGCCGATCATCCGCCACAGCTTCCACCGCGGCAGACCAAGGTTTCTGGCTTCCCAGACGATGTAGGCGCCCATGACGGCCGTCACGATATCGCCGACCACGGGTACGAACCCGATGATCGTATCGAGACCGATCGGATATTTCGTGCCCGGCACCACCATGCTGCGTTCGAGCAGGTGTTCCATCGCCTCGATACGCTTGCGGATCGATACCGGATCGGTGCCGGTCGGCAGGTCGATCCCCATGGGTCGCGGACGGTTCGGGTCTTCCATATCCGCTAGATGGGGGCGCGGGAGAGCGGGAACAAGGGATGGATGTTCCACGGGTTTTCGCTGAAGGCGTCGATATCCGCACGTACCAGCGACCAGCGGATCGGCGCGCCGAACGGGATATAGAGGTTGGTCGCCAGAAGCGTGTTCTCCGCTTCTTGGAGATAGGAGGCCTCCTCGGCCCCGTCGCGGGCATCGAGCGCGAGCGAGACGAGGTAGTCCGCATCCTCGCTGCACTGCATCTGCCGGATCCCGCAATTGAACTGGTTGAGGAACCAGCGCGGCGAGGCATAGCGCGCTACACGGTCGCGCAGGGCGAGATCGGCAGCCGAGAGCGCTTCGACGCGTATGGCGGACACCCCGATGGCGGCAAAGTCGTCAACCAGCCCTTCGAACAGCAGATCCGAGCCCGGCCCCGGCGGCAGATGAATGGCAAGCTGCGGTTCCTCCCCGCTTTCGGAGCGCCACCGCGCAACCCGCTGGCGTGCCTCGTTACGGCGCTGTTCCAGCGAAAGCCCAGCCCAACGCTCTTCGAGCGGTTCCGGCGCGCCCGACGAGGATACGGGCACAATCCGGGTCGACGCAAGCCAGCCGCCGATATTGAACGGCGCCATCAGATCGGCCCGGTCGATGGCCATGGCAAGCGCCTCGCGATTGGCGCTCGCGGCGAGAAAGCCCCGAGGATTGCGGACATCCAGACCCAGCAGGCCGATAGCTGCGTCCAGCCGGACATTTCCGCGCGACAGGGGGCCGGTGTTCGCCAGTGGCAGATTGGCCAGCCGCCCGCCCAGAACCAGGTCGAAATCACCCTGCGAAAAGCCTTCGGTGGCCCGCTCCGCATCGGCGGCACGCACCCGAACTTCGCGCACGATATTTTCCCATCCTGGCTGTTCCGGCAAGCCGCGCCGTTCCGGCGGCAACGGCCTCAGCGTCAGCACGTCTCCGGTCTCGGCAAGGGTCATCAGGCCAGGCTCTCCGTCGCCGAAACCAATGCCGAGTTCGGGCTGCGCCAAAAGCTGGAGAAAGTCGGGCATCGGGCTGGTCAGGCGGATTTCGATGACACGTCCGGTCATCGCGCGAATATCCCGGATCTTGGCCAGATCGAAGCCGAGCGTCGTCCCATCTAGCTGGCGCAACCGGCGCTGAAGGGCGTCGCGGACCACCTGCGCCGTCAGCCGTGTACCATCGCTCAGATCGAATTCGTTGATGCGGAAAATATAGCTCGCGCCGTCATCGGTCACGATCCACCGTTCGGCGACGCCGGGAACCACTGCCCCGCGCGGGTCGATCCGCACCAGGCCCGGGGAAAGTGCCGCACGCAGGTGCTGGCCCGCATTGCTCAGCCGCACACCCTCGGTCTGCAGATCTTCGGGCTCGGCGATGAAAGCCACATCGATGATACCATCGTCCGTGCCCGTACCGCAGGCGGCCAGGCAGGCGGACAGGAAGGCGAGGAACCAGGGGCGCATGACTGCCGGTTAGCAGTCTGCGGGACCGGCGTCAGCCGTACAGTTCAAAGATTGCGAAGGCGCCGTTCTTCGGCAGAGAAGGCGGAAGCCACACCGACACCCGGTACGGCGGTTTGCGCTCCGCTCGTGGCTCCGACGGGTGCGCGGACCACCTTGGGATCGATGTCGCTTTCGAAAGACACGCCGAAGCGCGCATCCTGTGCCCATGCCACATTGCCTTTCACCATACCGACATTGCGCAGGCTGATTATCAGCCGATCTCCACGCGATACGGCGATACCGGCACCTTCGGCCATCAATCCGCCCGCGGAAAGATTGCGCACCTTCACGCGGACCGTCTCCGGCCGACCCTCGAAGGTCAACTCGGCGAAGAGGAACAGGCTGTCGCGAGCAACATTGCGCGTCTCGACCGAAGACATGGCGTTCATCGTATCCTTGACGTATTGCGTTCAGACCCGGCTCCGGGCGAGCCCCGGAACCAGGCGACGTTAAGCGACAGACCTAAAAATTCTGTTATCGCGCGTTCAATCGTCGCGCGAGATCTTTTCCCGGCGCTCATGGGCTTCCTGCGCCTCGACGGTCATTGTCGCGACCGGGCGGGCGATAAGCCGCCTGAGGCCGATCGGATCGCCCGTCACCTCGCACCAGCCATATTCGCCCTCGTCGATGCGCCGCAGCGCCGCGTCGATCTTGGAGATCAGCTTGCGCTGGCGGTCGCGCGTGCGCAGTTCGATCCCCCAATCGGTTTCCGAAGATGCGCGGTCGTTCAAATCGGGTTCGCGGATCGGACCGTCCTGGAGCGACTGCAACGTCTGCCCAGCGGCGTCATGAATCGATTTCTTCCAGTCGAGCAGAAGGATGCGGAAGTATTCCTGCTGCCGTTCGTTCATATATTCTTCGTTTTCGTCGGGAACGTAGTCGTCGCCGATTGCGGCGCGCGCCTTGGCTAGTCTTTGCTTTTCGTTTGCCACAGAGGCCATTGAGGACCCTCTCATCCTGGTCGAATTGAGACATCGGACCACCGCCGTCCCGCAGGCCCGGATTTTCCCGGTGCCCCGTATGACCCGCTCGGCGCGAGCCTATAGGCAAGCGCCACCCACGGCACAAGCGTCAATCCGGCGAGCCGCATAAATGCCCGCCACCCGTGGCCGATATGCGTTTACTCGCTCGCCGATTAAGAAAGCGGAGCGTGTATTAACCTTTTATTGACCATACTTTGTGAACTTCTTGAATGTCCGGCGATGGATGCCGGTCCTTCAGGGGGAATGACGATGCAGCTTACCGGTATCGAAGGTGGCAACGGCACGATCATCCAAGGCGAGGAAGCCGGGGCGCTGGTCGCCGAATGTCTCGCGGCATACGAACTGGGCAGTATCGATGCGCTCTACGACCTGGGCGTCGCATTTTCGACCGGAAGCCACGGCACGGTCTGCGACCTCGTCGAAGCGCATAAATGGTTCAACATCGCCGCGTCGAAGGGGCATGAAGAAGCAAGCTGGTGCCGTGCCGACGTTTCCGACGAAATGACCGCGCGGGAAATAGCCGAAGCCCAGCGCCGCGCCCGCGAATGGTTGCTCGAAGGCGCTCGTAAAATCGCCTAGTCCTTTCTGAACGGCCCGCGCGTCGCGAGATAATTGCGATCCGCGGCCACTCCGGCCCGCTCGCGGTCGAGAAAATCGGCAACTGCCTCACGGAAGCCGACATCGGCGACCCAGTGCGCCGAAACCGTTTCCACCGGCTCATATCCGCGCGCCAGCTTGTGCCCGCCCTGCGCTCCGGCCTCCACGCGCGACAGGCCCAGTTCGATCGCCGCGTCGATCGCCTGATAATAGCACAGCTCGAAATGCAGGAAGCGCACGTCGCGCGTGCAGCCCCAATAGCGCCCGTAAAGCGCATCGCCGCCGACGAAATTGAGCGCGCCGGCAATCGGCTCTCCTTCCTGCAAGGCCAGCACCAGCAGCAATGCCTCTCCCATCCGCTCGCCCAGCAGGTCGAAAGCCTCGCGCGTCAGATAGGGCGTGCCCCATTTGCGCGCACCGGTATCCTGATAGAACACCCAGAAAGCGTCCCAATGCTCCGGGCGAATGGCGTCGCCGCGCAAACGGCGTATCTCGACACCGGCTTGCGCGGCAGCGCGCTCCTTGCGCAAATCCTTGCGTTTGCGCGAAGCCAGCGTGGCGAGGAAATCGTCGAAGCTGGCAAAGCCGCGATTGTGCCAGTGGAACTGGATGTCGCTGCGCAGCATCCACCCGGCCTGTTCGAACAGCGTTTGCTGAGCCGGTTCGATGAAGGTCGCATGCGCGGAGGAAAAGCCGTTTTGCAGACACAATTGCTCCGCCGCGGCCAGCAGCGGCGCGGCATAGGCTGCGTCCGACAACAGCAGGCGGGGCCCGGTGGCGGGTGTGAAAGGCGCGGCGATCTGCAGCTTGGGGTAATAGCGGCCCCCGGCCCGCTGGTAAGCATCGGCCCAGCTATGGTCGAAAACATATTCGCCCTGGCTGTGTCCTTTGAGATAGGCGGGCATGGCAGCAAGCAAAGGCCCGCCCTCCTCGCCGATCACCAGCGGGGCCGGTTGCCAGCCGGTCCCCGGTCCGACGCTGCCCGAATCCTCCAATGCGGTCAGGAATTCGTGGCTGACGAAGGGATTGCCCGCTCCCGCAAGCGCGTTCCATTCATCGCGGTCGAAGGCGCCGACCGACCCGCCGACGCGCGCGGCAAGGCTGCCGTCGCTCACGCTGCGCCAGCCCCTTCGACGATCGGGGCATCGGCATGAAGCCGCGCATGGTCGCGCAAAGCCGGCGTATCCACCGTCCAGGTGAGCACCGGCATGCCGCCAGCGCGTAGCGACGAGACCATCGGATTGGGCAAAGCCGCGACGTGATAGGCGATGAATTCAGGCCGTGCGAACCACAATGCCAAATGTCGCTGCCAGGCCTTTTGCGTCATACCGTAATGGTCCTCGCGCATGACCAGGCCCTGCACCGTGCGCGGCGAATGCCTGCGGAACCAGCGCGAGACACGTGGGTCGAAACTCATCACCGCATGGCGACCGCCATATCCGGTCAGGGCATCGCGCACCGCGGCACAGCTTTCCTCGACATCGTAACGGCGGCGCGACTTGATCTCGATGAGGATCGGCACCCTGCCCTCGACCAGCGCCAGCAGATCGTCGAGCCGCGCCAGCATGTGTTCGCTGTCGAGATAGGCGATCCGTGCAAGCTCTTCGGCCGAATGGCATGCGGTCGGTCCGGTCACGCCGGTCAACCGCTCCAGCTCCCAGTCATGCATGAGCATTGCGGCATGGTCGCGGCTGCGCTGGATATCGCATTCGACGCCCATGCCGCGCTCGACGGCTCCGGCGAAGGCCGCCAGCGAGTTTTCCGGAGCATGCTCGTCATGCAGCCCGCGATGGGCATAGGTCCATTCGCGCAGCCACCCGACCCGCGCGGGATCGGGCGACGGAGCGAAGAGCCGATCAAGCCTTGAGAGCAACGATCGCATCGACCTCGACCGCGGCATTGAGCGGGAGGACAGGAACGCCGACCGCGCTGCGCGCATGTTTCCCGGGATCGCCGAACACCTCGACCATCAGGTCGGAAGCGCCATTGATGACCTTGGGCTGATCGAAGAAGTCCGGGATCGAGGCAACGAAGCCGCCGAGCTTGACCATATGAGCCACGCGTTCGATCAGCCCCGCCGCTTCGAGCTGGGAGAGGATCATCAATCCGCAAGCGCGTGCGGCGGCGATACCCCGGTCGAGCGCAATGTCTTCGCCCAGCTTGCCGGTTACCAGCTTGCCGTCGATGAAGGGAAGCTGGCCCGAAACATAGGCGGTGTGGCCATCGACCACGACGGGTTGATAGCTGGCGACAGGTGCAGCCGCTGCGGGCAGCGTAATGCCGTGGGCGCGAAGACGGTCGTGAATGCTCATGCGGTTTCCTTTTCGATTTCGCCCAGCAGCCACGGCAGCGCTTCGTCCCAGCGATCGATCCGCGCATCGGCATGACCCGATGTGTGCGCGCAATCGATATGCGGAGCGAGCAGCGGTTCGCCGCAGAGGTGAAGCGTGGTGATTTGGCCGACAGTATCGCGCGCGGAACGATGGTGCTGCGCGAGATCGTCGATGAAGATCGCCTTGGAGGGATTATACTCTTCAAGGATCGCCTGGAGCGCCGGCCCCTTCGGCCCCTGATTGGTGAAGACTCGCGCATCGAGCCCGTGGTCGAGCAGTTGCGCGCGGCGCATTTGCTGCCGCTTGTCGACGAGGTTGGTGAGGATCACGACATCGGCGTGTTCGCGCAGCGCAGCGATCCCCTCGATCGCGCCGGCAATGGGCGTCTGGCGGTGCATTTCGGTATCGAAGAAACCGCCCAGCTTGGACCAGATTTCCTCGGGCGCGAGGATTTCGCCACTGTCCTGCCAGCGCAGCGCCTTCGAGAAATCGCGACCCTCCATGCTAAATTCGACGCCTTGCGTTTCGGCCAGCCAGTCGCGGAAGGGTGAAACCATGTGCAGCAGCACTTCGTCGCAATCGGAAATGATCAGCGGCCGTTTCATGTAGCAAGCTCCTGCGCGGCGGCGACCAGTGCGCCCGGTGCGGTGTCCAGCGCATCGGCGGCCAGGACCAGGTCGGGTTCGTGATTGGCGAGAAATTCGAGCACCGCGGCCTGAACGCCGCGATCGCTCAACCCGTTCCTCAGCCGTTCGGGAGTGAGGCCGGTGAGCGACAGCAGCCGCTCGGCCCGTTTCTCGTCGGCCAGCGCCCAGCCGAGCGCTTCGAGCGCCAGCACCTCGGCGGTCCTCGTTTCCTGCCCGGATGGTTCGCGAATAATTGTCAGCGCTCCTGCTTTTCCATATGGCCCCTTCGAAACACGCGAAGGAGCCGCCAAGTGGCAAAGAGAATCCTCGTTGTCGAGGACAACGATCTCAACCGTAAGCTGTTCTGCGACGTGTTGAAGGCCAATGGCCATGAAGTGGTGCCGGTGGCCGACGGGCAGAACGTGCTTGCCACGGCGAAGCGATTCGCGCCCGACCTAGTCATCAGGGATATCCAATTGCCCAATATCAGCGGGATCGATCTGATCGCGCAGCTCACGGCCGACAGCGAATTGGCCGACGGTCCGGTGCTGGCGGTTACCGCCTATGCCGGCAAGGGCGACGAGGAACGGATCCGCGATGCGGGCGCGGCCGACTATCTGGCCAAACCCGTTTCCATCGGGCCGTTCATGGCGGCGGTTCGCGCGCTGGTGCCCGATTAGCGGGCGGCCATTTCGAAAGCGAAGACCTCCAGCGCGGCAGACACGCCGGCTTCGCAGAGGCAAAATCACCTATCCGCTTTCTCTCGTTCGAACAGAGGTTTGCCCGCTTTCTGCAGGGGTGTCTTTGCCCGCTGCGCTTGACAAGCACCACCACAAGCCGCTTTGCCCCGGCAGCAAAATGCGCATCGTGCCCCTGGTGGGCCTGCGCCAGATAAGGATTGGATAGCCCCGCCATGGACCGAGCCCAAGTCGACGCGAAAATCCGCGAACTGGCCGCCCCCTTCAACAAGAAGGGCGTTGCCATCACCGAAGAAACGACCTTCGCCAACGATCTGGAATTCGACAGCCTCACCGTCATGGATTTCGTTGCCGAGATCGAAGACGAGTTCGACATCATCATCTCGATGAACCAGCAGGCCGAGATCGAGAATTACGGCCAGCTCGTGGATGCAGTCACCAAGCTCCAGGCCGACTGATGAGCGAGGGCATCATCCAACCGGACCAGCCCGAGACCATCGAAGGCGAAGGCAGGGATCTGTTCTCGAAGTTCGACGACGTCATCGCCCTGCGCGAAGGGCTGCTCGCCAGCGGGCAGGAAGACCCCTTCAATCTGGTGATGGAAAAGGTCCTCTCGCCCACCCGTGCGATCTGCAACGGGCGCGACACGATCCTGCTCGGCACCTATAACTACATGGGCATGACCTTCGATCCCGACGTGGTCGAGGCGGGCAAACAGGCCTTGGCCGATTTCGGCTCCGGGACCACGGGCAGCCGCGTTCTGAACGGCACGTATCAGGGCCACAAGGAAGTCGAGCAGGCGCTCATG
>CAMYIQ010000090.1 GCA_947258465.1 uncultured Erythrobacter sp. | reverse complement strand
GATCACCGTCCGGTAATCGCTCGCCTGTGCCTCGACCCGGAAGCTGCCCGTGCGCGTAATACGGAAGCGGAAGCCCCCGACGCGGAGGATGAAGAGGAAGCGAGCGAGGTGATGGAGGAGTTCGAGGAAGACACGGCCAAGGACCGGATAGAGGGCGAGGAGGGGTAGGGGAGCCTCGTCCCGGGCCTGGCTGCGACCTCTTCAGCCATCATCTTGCAGGAATGCTCTGGTTCGGGACGGATCGATATGCTCCGCCTCGTCGGCAAGCAGCCGCTATCGAATTTCAAAATCGAGCAATTCGAATCTGGCGGGCGCTGTCGCATACACGCCGTGACCCCGCGCGGCAGTGGATCCGAAAACCAGTCCGATACGGTTTGCTTTGGCCAGCGATGTCTCAAACGCGCGCGGCCGATCACCCGCTTTCATTCCGCCGACTACGGAGCCCCATTGGGGATCATCCAGCCTGGCGATCATCTCGTGAACGCCTGGCGCGATTTCCTGCACCGTATGAGCGGGGGCATACCAGCGATAGAGGGCGTATCGGCCCCTCGCGCTCCAATTGTCGCCGCGGCGTTGAAAGAACAGCGAGACAGTGCCGGGCCGGTGGGAATCTTCCTGCGGCACGAACCGCGTTCCTTGCCGCGCATCCACGCGATAGCGAACCCTGATCAGAGTGGCGTTCCTCAGCGACCCGGGATCGAACGTCACATAGTGCACGTGGCCGTCGGCCTTGGTGGAATTCGGGAAGTCGAAAGCCCAGCCGCGCTCTGTCGGCATGGGTGTCGGCGGCATGTTCACGGAGTAGTTCTGGCCCCGAATGATCGGGCCGATCTCCCAGTCCATTGCGGGCGGGGCGGCACTGGCCAGGGTGCCGGTGTGGGCCAGCGCCAATGCGATCAGGGCGAAGAGGTATCTCATAAACGCGTATTAGCAGGCCGTCCTGTTTCTGCGCTGAACGCGGTGTTCCGGCACTCTCAACGTAAGGCGCTCAGCCCGGCGGTTGCATCACGCCGTTCTGTTTACGTCACCAGCGCGGGCGCGTCTGCGAGCAATGATGAACAACACGGTCGGCCAGAAGACGGTGTTGAAGATATCAAGCCACGGCTCCAAACGGCTGGCGCTCGGCGTTGGACCGAAAACATCCATGACCTCGTTCCCGACCGCGAAAAAATAGACGAGGGCGATCGGCACTCTCGATCGCATACGGTGGCGGAAAAGCAGCGCCGCCGCCACGAATATCATCAGGCCGGCATGGACGTGCAGCAGATCCTCGGACGCCCCGAGAGTGTCCGACAGCCACTTTTTCCAATCGCTATATAGCCAGGCGAGCTTCGTCATGGTCGGCAGTTAGGTCCGGCGGATAGGTTTGTCATGCGATAAGTGGCATTCAGGATAGAGGGCGCTTCGAGCCTTGCGGGCAGGCGCCTTCCCACCGGCGAGGTGAAGCGGTACGTTCCGGCGATCGGATGACGACGATCGGATCGCAAGCCGGGTGTCCGCTCACGACCCGATCGGGAATTACCTCGTGAGCTTTTTGTAAGCCAGCCGGGTGGGTCTGTCTGCCGCATCGCCCAGACGGCGCCGCTTGTCTTCCTCATAGGCTTCGAAGTTCCCCTCGAACCATTCCACATGGCTATCGCCCTCGAAGGCGAGAATGTGTGTGGCGAGCCGGTCGAGGAAGAAGCGATCGTGCGAAATGACCACGGCACAGCCCGCGAAATTCTCGATCGCCTCTTCGAGCGCGCCCAGCGTTTCGACGTCGAGATCGTTCGTCGGTTCGTCGAGCAGCAGAACGTTGCCGCCCTCCTTCAGCATCTTGGCCATGTGCACGCGGTTGCGTTCACCGCCGGAGAGCTTGCCGACATTCTTCTGCTGGTCCGGCCCCTTGAAATTGAACGCGCCGACATAGGCGCGGGTCGAGACATCGTGGCCGTTGACCTTCATGTAATCGAGCCCGTCGGAGATTTCTTCCCAGACATTGTTCTTCGGATCGAGATGGTCGCGGCTCTGGTCGACATAGCCCAATCGTACCGTGTCGCCGACTTCCACCGTGCCGCTGTCGGGCTCTTCCTTGCCGGTGAGGATCTTGAACAGTGTCGACTTGCCCGCTCCGTTCGGCCCGATCACGCCCACGATACCGCCCGGCGGCAGCATGAAGGACAGGTTTTCGAAAAGCAGCTTGTCGCCATAGGCCTTCGAAATGTTCTTGGCCTCGATCACCTTGCCGCCCAGGCGTTCGGGAACCTGGATGACGATCTGTGCCTTGCCCGGCTTGCGGTCGCCCTGGGCATCCTGGAGCTGTTCGAACTTGCGGATACGCGCCTTGGACTTGGTCTGGCGCGCGGACGGCGTCTGCCGGATCCATTCGAGTTCGCGGGAGAGCGCCTTTTGCCGCCCGCTTTCCTCGCGACTTTCCTGATCGAGACGCTTGGCCTTCTTCTCGAGGTAGGTCGAATAATTGCCTTCATACGGATAATAGGAACCGCGATCGAGTTCGAGGATCCAGCCCACCACATTATCGAGAAAGTAGCGATCGTGGGTGATCATCAGCACCGCACCAGCATATTCCTTGAGATGGTTTTCGAGCCACTGCACGCTTTCGGCGTCGAGATGGTTGGTCGGTTCGTCGAGCAGCAGGATCGAGGGCTTCTGGATCAGCAGACGGGTGAGCGCCACGCGGCGCTTCTCGCCGCCGGACAGGTCGTTGACCGGCCAGTCACCGGGAGGGCAGCGCAGCGCTTCCATCGCAATCTCGAGCTGATTGTCGAGCGTCCAGCCATCGATCGCGTCGATTTCTTCCTGCAGCGTGCCCATCTCTTCCATCAGGGCGTCGAAGTCCGTATCGTCCTTTGGATCGCCCATTTCCGCGCTGATGGCGTTGAAACGGTCGACCTTGTCCGCGATTTCGCGTGCGCCGTCCTTGACGTTTTCAAGTACGGTCTTGCTCTCGTCGAGCGAAGGTTCCTGAGGCAGGTAGCCGACCGTGATGTTTTCGCCCGGCCAGGCTTCGCCGGTAAAGTCGGTGTCGATCCCGGCCATGATTTTCATCAGCGTCGACTTGCCCGCGCCGTTGGGGCCGACAATGCCGATCTTCGCGCCTTGATAGAACTGCAGGTTGATGTTGCTGAGCACCGGCTTGGAAGCACCGGGGAAGGTCTTGGTCATGTCCTTCATGACGAAAGCGTACTGGGCGGCCATCGGGCTGAGTCCTCGGGATAGAAATGGAAGGGCGGGCATATCCACCCGCAAGGCTTGCAGGCGCAGATAGTCGCACCGCGGCAAAGGGGCAAGCACCCTGGAAGCTTGATGGCGTGCAAGCCAAGCTTGCCCATCGTTTCGAAAATAAAGCCGTATACTTGGTGGACTTTTCCCGAAAAACGTCCGATTTCGAGCCGGAATCGGGGACTTTACTTACACCAACAATTAACTGGGCTTGCCTATTCGAAAGGCAGGAAGGGCAGGGGCATTCCATGCGCGAACAGATTATGGGTCTGATCACACCGACGATGGCGACCGTGTTTATCGCGGTCTTCGTCATCATGTGGTGGCGCGGGAAAATGGGCAATTACGTGCTCGGCTTTGCCGCTGGCTATCTGTTCTTCGCGCTCGGCTTCGCGGCCACGCATCTGTTGGACACCAGCTCCCCTTACGTTTTTCACGTCACCCAGTTCTTCTATTCTCTGAGCGTCGCATCGGGTGCCTGGGCGCTGACCAAGCGTGCAAATCAGCCCAATTACCTCGGAGTTCTGCTGACGATCTACGGGTTTTCGGCGGTCACGCTGGCAGTCGCCGTTACGACGAGTCCCGATATTTCGTCCCGCCTCATTATCGTCAATGTGGGGTATGGGGCGATGTATCTCGTGCTCGTCATGGCGCTGCTCGGTGCCCAGCGGCGAGAAGCCATCGACAAGCTGATTATCCTGATGCACGCATTGCTGGCTGCGCAGTTCATGATCCGCCCCGTGCTCACGCTTCTGGTCGAACAGAGCATCCCGGCCGACATCTATCGGCAGTCGATCTATTACTCGGTTCTCAACCTGTCTCTGGCTGTCATCTCGCTTATGGTTGCGATGGTGCTGGTGGGGGCCTGCGTCTACGACCAGATCAAGGCCGTGCGCGAACAGGCGGAGCTGGACGGGTTGACCGGCCTGCGCACGCGGCGCGCGTTCGAGCAGAACGTGGTCGAGATGATCGAACGGGCGAAGCTGGAATGCGTCCCCGTTGCCCTGGTGGTGGCGGATATCGATCACTTCAAGGCGGTCAACGACGTCTGGGGCCACCAGGTGGGCGACATGGCGATCAGGCAGTTCGGCGACGTCATCAAGAGCACGATCCGCGAGACAGATATTGCCGGACGAATCGGCGGCGAGGAATTCTGCATTCTCGCCTGGAACTGCAACGCAAAGGCCGCCGAGACGCTGGCCGAGCGTATCCGTACCGATTTCGCGCAGGCCCAGGTCGTCGGAATGCCCGAAGACCATCGCCTCACCGCCAGTTTCGGCGTCGCCGGGCGCGGCGAGGGCGAAGGCTACGGCAGGCTGTTCGCGCGCACCGATGCGGCTCTGTATCGGGCCAAGGAAGGCGGGCGGAACCGCACGGTACGCGATGGTGCGGGCAAAAAGCGCGCCATCGTCACTCCCATCAACAAGGCGGCCAGCGGATTGCGCGAGGTGGGCGCCTAGCCGAAGCTCTTGCGTAGCAGCGCTGGCAGCATCGCCAATTGAAGTGCCGGACGAAGCAGCAAGAAAGCGATGAAGCTGGCCCACAGGCCATGGTTTCCGAGCGGCCAGCTCAGCCATAGAAACAGGCCGTAAGCCGCCACTGCCCCCGCCATCGAACTCAGAAGCGCACGGGTCCAGCTTGCGCCCACGAACACTCCGTCGAGTACGAAGCCGGCGAAGCCTGCCAGCGGTATCGCCACCAGCCACGGCCACAGCCTGCGCGCTTCGGCCGCAACCGCGGGCGTAGCGGCGAAACTGTCGGTGATCATTCCGCCGAAAAACGCGAAGACGATCGCCAGCAAGATGGCCACGCCGAGACAGCGAAGCAAGATGGCACGAATATGGGCGGTGAACCCCTCCCTGTCCGCGGCGCCGGCCCGCTCTCCATTGAGCACTTGAGCCGCGTTTTCGAACCCGTCGAGCAAGAGCGCGGCGAGCACGAAAAGCTGGTAGACTATGCCATTCGCGGCCAGCACCACCGGGCCGCGTTCGGCGCCCAGGCGGGTGAGGGCGGCAACTGCGATCATTAGCACTACCGTGCGCAGAAACAGGTCGCGATTGACGGCGAGGAAGGGCTTTAGCGCGCGTGGCGACAAGCTTGTCCTTGCCGCCAGGGCGGCGCGAATGTCGCGGCCCGCAAAGTGCCAGATCAGCGCGGCGGTCACGGCTAACTTGGCGAATTCCGCCATGAAGCTTGACCATCCGATTCCCGCAATTCCCCAGTCGAGTCCCAACGCCAGAAAGAGGCCCAGGGCGACATTGAGGAGATTGTAGCAGACCTCGATCGCCAGGACTTCGCGCATCCGCCTGCGCCCGATGAGAAAACCGACGAGGGCGAAATTGACCAGCACCGCAGGGGCGCTCCAGTAACGGATATCCGCATAAACGATGGCGGCGGAGCGAACCTGATCCTGTGCGCCCAGCGCATCGAGCAGCAGCGGCATCAGGAACGGTTTGGCGACCAACAGCAAAGCGGCAATCGACAACCCGACGACGAGCCCCTTCAGCAGCACTTCCGCCTGCGCCCGTGCGCCGGAACGCGTGCTTTCCTGCGCTACCAGACCGGTCGTGCCGGTCTTGAGAAAGTTCATCACGGTGAACAGGGCGGCGAACAGTTTCGCACCGACATCGACCGCGCCTTGGGTCGGCGCATCGCCGAGGCGGCCGACGATCCACATATCGCCCACGCCGATCAGCGCGGTCGCTATATTGGTGAGCATGGCAGGCAGCGCGATCGCCCAGATCAGGCGGGCATCGATGCTGGAAGAGGCGGAGGTGTTCAAGCGGTGCAACTCCCGCGCTGTCGCTTGCGCATTCCCGGCAGGAACCGCCCATGAGCGGCTTCGTATCCCGAAATGCTGGTCGGGGAGACTGGATTCGAACCAGCGACCCCTTGTACCCAAAACAAGTGCGCTACCAGGCTGCGCCACTCCCCGACCGATTTTTCCCGCAAGGCGCCAGGCTTGGTGGGCCCGGCAGGACTCGAACCCGCGACCTAGCCGTTATGAGCGGCCAGCTCTAACCAACTGAGCTACAGGCCCCCAGCCACGCCGTGCGGAACAGCGCGCCTAGCCTCGCCGAGAGAGCCTTGCAAGCGCTAGGAGTCCACTGCCGCCATGATTTCCGCAACCGTGGTCGACTGCACCCCGCGCGAATCGAGATAGGCGTAGACGCCCCGTAGCCAGTCATAGAGGATGTCGAGGTCGTCTTCGTCGCGCACATAGGGTGTATGGCCCGGGGCCAAGGACGGACTGTGGAAGCTCAGCACCAGAACCGGAAGGCCATCGTCGATCGCGATGTCGCAGCCGCGAAGAGCCTCATCGAGCGAAACGCCCTCGGGGGTCAGCGCGATGCGTTCGAGCATGCCGGTCTTGGCGAGCAGCCCCCCTAGTCGAGGCAGCTTTTCGACCAGCGGAAAGATCTGCGGCCCCTGTTGGCGCAGCATGCCCCAGAACACTGTGGTGAGCGGAAGTTCGAGCAACCGTTTGTCGGGATCGACCCAATAGGGCGCCACCGGGTGGCGGCTGTAGTCGGGTCCATGACGGCGCGAATAATCATAGCGCGAGCGGACCGAACTATCGATCGCAATGCCCTGTGCGCAAAGATAGCGGGCGGTCTGCGTGCCGAGGCCATAGCGCCCAGCACGATAAATCAGCGGTGCTGCCTCGAAACCCTTTTCGATCGCATCGCGCAGGCGGCGAAACTTCTCTTCTTCGAGCGATGGCGGCAGGTTGCCGGCAAAACTGTTTCGAGTGCAGATTTCCTCTTTCAGCGGGGGATTGACCCAGGGGTGTAGCTGTACCCCCACTTCGGCTTTGCCGCGCGCCACCGCATCGCCGATAATGTCTTGCGCCTGCCGATCCTTCGCAATCGGCCAATCGACCAGATAGACCGGCACCACGCCGATCCCTTCGCAGAATTGCTGGAACTTCGCGATCCACCGCACATGGGCAAGGCCATACCCGTCGCTGCGGAAGCTGTCGTTCCACTCGAATTCTTCCTCGGTATCGACCGTCAACAACGAGCGTTGGCCGAAGTCATCCGCGAAACGGGCCATCTGCGCAGGCTTCGGCGGATCGAGAAGATTGGCGCTTGAAATAATAGACGTGTCCTAGCCGGTCGCGCGATCTGGCGCACCGGCAGGGCTAGGCAGCGTCCGGGTGCCGGTCAAGAGCGGGAGGTTCAGAACCAGCGCGTCTTCCACGCGTGCGAGTTCGCCGCCGGCCGCGCGGGCTTCCGCACGGGCGAGCCGCAGGGAGAAGCCTGCTCCGAAAATGCCCGAGCTCAAAGTGCTGCCGCCGGAGCGGACTTCCGACGCGAAAATATTGTCCGCATCCGCCAGCTTGGCGGGAAGCCGCGCGCGAAGCGTTACCTGTTCGTCGTCGAGTCCCATGACAAGCGATACGGTTTCCCCGGCAGCGGTCGCGCCGGCCAGCGTTGCCAACACCCGCCAGCCAAGCATCTCCGCTTCTTTCTGTGCGAGCGCGAGTGCGGCGGGTCGGTCGGCAATACGAGCGTCGAACCGCGCGACGCGCGGGCCCAGCACGGTTTGCAACTGGTCCAGTTGCGCGCGGACGATGGCCGCGAAATCGCTTTCACCCGCCTCCAGGTCGAGCGCTCCGGTTTCAAGCCGAGCCAACCGGTCCAATTCATCGAACCCGGCTAGGATATGCGCGGAATCGCCTGCGATCGAGGCGGCAAGCGCGCGGTATTCGTGCGGTGTCGGGCCGAAAACCTGCTGCTGGATAACCTCGGCATAGCCTTGCATCGCATTGACCGGCGTACGCAATTCGTGAAGCAGTTGGCGCAGGCGGTCCGCCCCTCGCTGGGCTCGATCGTCGAGAGGAGCGACCGCTCGGCGAAACCGCCCGACATAGCCATAGAAGCGGCCATCGCTATGCGTGAAACGGGGGGCGGCATCGACGATCCACTCACCCTCGATCGCCTCCGCACCGCGCAAATGCACCGCTACGCCCCGCACGGGCTGGCGATTGACGAATGCCGTCACAAAATCTTCCCCGGCCTGCGTATCGTTGCGGCGCTGAGACAGGTCGATCCCGACGACCATCGACGCAATATGCGGCTCTGCCCAGTCGATGCGGCCTTCCGAATTGGTCCCGAAACTGAAAGTGTCGAGCGGTTTGCGCTGGGGAATGTCGTCGAGTTCCGCCAGAGGGAGCGTCGGCGCGTCGCCCGATGGCGACGCCGGGTCGCGCGTCTTGCGAAAGCTCTCTATCCGTTCGACCAAGGCTCGGATGTTTTCCGATTTGCCTGCCGGCTCGTTCGAAACACGCTGCATGGAAGCTTCCGCAACCGCGCCAGGTGGAGCGGAAGGGGCGGCATCTTCCGGCGGATTGTCGGAGACGCCGTTTTCATTCGCTGGGCGCAATATCAGCGGTTCGGGCTCATGCAGGTTTAGAGGGGGTGTCTCCGCCTCTTCGACTTCTTGGGGCTGCTCCGGATCGACCGGCACGGGCAATGCGCGATCCGCCACGCCGAGCCGATCGAGAATACGAACCGCCGCCTCCGGCAAATCCCTGCGATGGCGCAGGAAACCACGCGCGCGGATCGGCAAGCGGGGAATGAGCTCCGTCCATTCCTCGCCCGTGAGCCGGGCACGATACAGTGCGGCCCCGGCGATCGAGGGATGCGCTTCGCCGAACCAGCGGACCAGCTCGGGATTGCGGAAGCGCCAACCATTTTCGCCCAGTATGGCGGCCCGATCATCCACCGAAATGACTTCCGCCAACGCGATCAAGCGCAGATATGCCGCCGCTTTCAGCGCCGGATCGCCCGCTTGCGGGCGCTCTCCGAGCAGATCGAGCAACTGGCGGAACTGTGTTTTCGCCGCACGCTCGCCGGCGGCGCGGTGGCGCAGCACAGTGGCAAGGCGGTCGTCGAAATGCATCGGTTCTCCGGAATCGGTGGCGGCAGGCGGGCCTTACCTTGTCGCAGCCCAGGGTTTCTACAGCTGTAAAACTTAGGCTGAACGGAAAGTTGCCTGCGCGTTGCAAAGCGGGACAATTGCTGGCAAAGATAATAATGTTAGCCAAGATGGCTGCATCGCGTTGTCAACATTTCGTGGAAGTTTCGCGATGCCCTGCCTTTGGCATAAGGGTAGCAGGGACACAATCTATGGCCAATCTCGACGATATAGACCGCCGGTTGCTGGGTGAACTCCAGGATGAGGGGCGGATCACCAATGTCGAGCTAGCCCATCGGGTGGGGTTGACGGCTCCGCCATGCCTGCGCCGTGTGCGCGCGCTGGAGGAAGAGGGGGTGATCAAGGGCTATCATGCCGACCTCGATCCTTCGAAGCTGGGCTTTTCGATCACGGTCTTTGCTATGGTCAGCCTCAAGAGCCAGGCCGAGGATGCCTTGCGCGAATTCGAAGCGGCAATGAAGGACCTGCCCGATGTGCGCGAGGTGCACATGCTCAACGGCGAGATCGATTTCATCATCAAGATAGTCAGCAAGGATCTGCAGAGCTTTCAGGAGTTTCTGACCAGCAAGCTGACGCCGGCGCCCAATGTCGAAAGCGTGAAGACCTCGCTCACCATCCGCACCAGCAAGCACGAACCGGGCGTTCCACTTTGAGCGGCGCCGAGCGGATCGACGGGCATTGCCTGTGCGGCGCGGTCACCATCGCGCTCGATGGCCCCAGGCACGAGATCGAAATCTGCCAGTGCGACATGTGTCGCCGCTGGGGCGGATCGTTCTACAGCGCGCAGACGGGTGAAAATGCCGAGGTTTCCGGCGGGGATACGATTACGGCCTACCGATCGAGCGAATGGGCCGAACGCGCCTTCTGCTCGAAATGCGGCAGCAACCTCTGGTACCGCTTTTTGCCGACCGGCAATCGCAGCTTCTCCGCCGGCCTGTTCGATGCGGCGGCCAAATACGCCGTCGAGAAAGAGATTTTCGTCGATGAACGTGCCGATTGGTGCCGCATCGAAGGCGACCATCCGCGCCAGACCGGTCAGGAAGTGATCGCCGAGGCAGAGGCGGCGGGCTTTCGCTTCGACTGATCCGCCCAATAGCGGAACCGAAAGCGACAAGCCCGCCTTCGCTCAGTCTCGATCCCCGCTCTTGATGATGAGCGTGTCTATGGGAAGCCTGCGTAGCAGTTCGCTGGCCGTGCTGCCGATCGTCGCGTGCCTCAGGGCGGATTCCCCATGCGTTCCCAGCACAAGCAGGCCCGCTTCGCTTTCACGGATTTCCTTCGCTAGCGCACCGCCGGGACTGCCATAGACGAGGTGGGGCGTGACCCTCTTCTGCGTTTCGGGCCGCAGCTCGTTCATGAACTCCCTGAAGACCTTGCTTTCGGCCTCTTTCACTTGGTTGCGGACGTAAGCCGCCTTTTGCCATCCTTCGAAGGGCACGTGATAAGCGTGGATCAACTGGAAATCGGCATCGGGAAACAGGTCTGCGGCATCTTCAAGGGCGTAACGGGAGGGTGGATAGAAATCCGTCGCTGAAACGATCTGGTTATAGGAATCGACCGGGCGGCTCTTGACCACCAATGTGGGTATCGAGGAATGGCGGATTACATAATCCACCGCCGTCCCCAGAAAGAAGTCCCGCATGTTGTTGAACCGTGCCACGCCGAGCACGATCAGCATGGCCTGTTCTTCTTGGGCAATGCCAACGATTGCCAGATCGGCGCGCTCAATTGGATATCGGAAGGTGACCCGTGCATCCGGATGAGGAAGTACGGAGCGCATCCGTCGGTCAAGCTCGCCTTTCGATGGAGGATCGCCCAATGCAGGGTCGAGAGCATGGACGAG
>CAMYIQ010000089.1 GCA_947258465.1 uncultured Erythrobacter sp. | reverse complement strand
GTTGGAACCCGACCGGATACTTCCCTTCGTGGGCATGGTCCTTCTAACGATGGGGATTTCGGCCGTCGCGCTGCTGCAATCGACCTTCCCCACGCTGTTTCTCCCGGTTGTACCCCTCGTCCTCGCCAGTTTCCGCTTCGGTCGGTTCGGTGCAGCGATCACGGTGTTGCTTATTACGCTGGCATCTGCCGGAACGCTCGGCACGAACACAGGTGTCTTTGCTGAACTGACCATTCCGCTGTGGCAGAAGGCCCTGTTCCTGCAGTTCTATCTCAGCATCCTCGTGCTCCTGTCCTTCCCGCTAGCCGTGGCGCTCAAACAACGGCAGCGCTTTATGGAAGAACTCGTCAATCGCGAAGCGATGCAGCGCCTTATCGCGGATCATTCGGACGATGCTCTGCTCCAGCTAGATCAGCACGGCATGATCCGTTTCGCCTCGCCAGCCTCGATCCGCTTGAGTGGTCGCGACGATGTGGCCGAACTGCATCTCGCCGCGTTCTTCAGCGAGTTCGACAAGGAAATCGTCGTTAGTGCACTAAGGTCTGCGGCGCAGTATCCCGGACACACGGAAATTATTGAACGGTCCGTCGAAAGGGGGGGGCAGACACGTTGGCTGGAAGCCAAGCTGCGCGCCATTCAGTCGTCGAAGCAGCAGGCATCGGCTTATGTGGTGACGATCCGGGACGTAACTGCCCGCAAACTCGACGAGATCCAGGCAGCCCGGGAAGCACGTACCGACGCGCTTACCGGTCTGCCGAACCGCCGGGCCTTCCTCGATGTACTGGAAGACCAGCTCGAATTTGCCGATGAGGACCCATTTGCCCTTGCGCTGATCGACCTCGACTATTTCAAACGCGTCAACGATTCCTATGGTCATGCTGTCGGAGATGCGGTGCTCAAGCAGGTTGCCGAAATCATGCGTGAGAACACGACCGACAATTGCTTCTTCGCGCGTCTCGGTGGCGAGGAGTTCGGCATGATCGTCGCAGGTCCTGCGCTCGAAACCGCCTCGATCATATGCGAGAAACTCCGTCTCGCTATCCAGCGTCATATCATGACGGACAATGATAGCGGCACGTTCAATATTACCGCCTCGCTCGGGATCGCGCGCATAGCCGAACGGTGCAGTTCTTCGATGGCGATGCAGGCTGCCGACGGTCCACTTTATTCAGCCAAGGCGGCGGGACGTAATCGCCTACGCCATGCGCAAGACATGGGCCGACATGGCGAAAACCGGAAACCTCCGCTGGAGGATAACCGAGTAGCCGCGATTAGCTAGACCTTCTCGACTGCCGAATTCGCCGCGCTCAGAACCGCCCGTACGCTCGCCGTGGCCACGTCCTCGTCGATGCCACACCCCCAGATGGTCCGGCCATCCTTGGCGCGGCATTCGAGGTAGGCGGCGGCGCGGCTGTCGCGGCCAGTGGTGAGCGCGTGTTCGCTGTAATCGACCACTTCGAGTGACAGGCCGAAAGCATCCTCGATCGTCGTCAACACGCTGGAAATGAGCCCGTTGCCGCGGCCCGAGACGGTCTGCTCCTTACCCTCGACCGCGATGGTGCCGGTGAACAGGCGGGTCCCGTCGCTGGCGCGGCGTTCGTCGTAATCGACAAGCTGGAAATGCTTGTCGGCCGTCTGGACGTGATACGCGGCCTTGAAGGCCTTCCATATGTCGGCGGCATCGAGTTCGCGGCCCACTTCGTCCGCCATGCGCTGGACGTGGGGGCTGAAGTCGGCCTGCATACGCTTGGGCAGTTTGAGGCCCTGATCCTGCTCGAGAACCCAGGCGAAGCCGCCTTTGCCGGATTGCGAATTGACCCGGATGACAGCTTCGTAGCTGCGGCCGAGATCGGCGGGATCGATCGGCAGATAGGGCACGCGCCAATGCGGATCGTTCTGCGTATCGAGCGCGGCGAATCCCTTTTTGATCGCATCCTGGTGGCTGCCGGAAAATGCCGTGTAGACCAGTTCCCCGCCATAGGGGTGACGCTGGTGGACGGGCAATTCGTTGCAATATTCCACGGTCTCGATGACGCGGTCTATGTCCGAAAAATCGAGTTTTGGATCAACGCCTTGCGTGTACATGTTGAGAGCCATGGTCACGAGGCAGCAATTGCCCGTTCGTTCGCCATTGCCGAACAGGCAGCCTTCGACGCGGTCCGCGCCTGCCATCAGTGCCAGTTCCGCAGCTGCGACCCCGGTGCCGCGATCGTTATGCGTGTGCAGCGATATAACCGCACTCTCGCGGTTGGGCAGATTGCGGATGAAATACTCGACCTGGTCGGCGTAGATATTGGGTGTCGCTGCCTCGACGGTGGCAGGCAGATTGAGGATGATCGGGTGCTCGGGAGTCGGCGCAAGCACTTCCATCACCGCCTCGCAAACCTCCAGGCTGAAATCGAGTTCGGCGGTCGAGAAGGTCTCGGGGCTGTATTGAAAATGCCAATCGGTCTGCGGCTGTTTGCCTGCTTCGTCGCGCATCACCTTGGCACCGTGCACCGCGATGTCGCGCACCTGCTCGGTAGTCATGCCGAACACGACCTCGCGCCATGCGGGGCTGACCGCGTTATAGAGATGGACGATTGCTGCCCGCGCTCCGGTCAGGCTGGCAAAGCTGGTGCGTATGAGATCTTCGCGGCTCTGAGTGAGCACCTGGACCAGCACGTCGTCCGGCACGCGGCCAGATTGCACGAGGCCGGAGATAAAGTCGAATTCGGTCGCACCCGCGCTGGGAAAGCCGACTTCGATTTCCTTCACCCCGATTTCGACCAGCAGATCGAAGAAACGGTTCTTCTTGTGCGCATCCATCGGGTCGACAATGGCCTGATTGCCATCCCGAAGATCGGTGGAGAGCCAGCGTGGGGGCGTGGTGATGGTTCGGCTTGGCCATTGCCGGTCGGTCAGAGCGACCTGCGGGAAAGGCGAATATTTTGTGCTCGGGTTGTGGAGCATGGACATTGCGGGGGTCTCTGGTCTTGCGGAAGCTTGCGGGGTGGAGATTTGGTCCCTTGGGCGCTCAGCGCACCGGGACAGGCACGCCAGCTATCACGCCCAAGGGCGTGTAAGTCGCAGGATAATAAGACCGAGTGCGTAGTGCATGGCCATCGCTATGGTGTCCTTCTGCGGGGTTGTAAAGCAAAAGAAGCTTGGGCATCGCGAGACATATTGTTTCGCGAAGGGAGAGGGCATGGCCGAAGGACATACGCTGTACGAGACGATGG
>CAMYIQ010000088.1 GCA_947258465.1 uncultured Erythrobacter sp. | reverse complement strand
GCGCTGCCGGTCGATCGGGCCGGTATCGAGGAACGCCCCGTTGGCCCCGATCTGGGCGCTGATTCGATCAAGCGCGGCATGCTCGCCATGGCGGTCGGTTCGGTCATGGTGATCGTGCTGATGATTGCCACTTATGGCCGCTTCGGCGTCTATGCGACCGCAGCTCTCGGCATCAACGTGGCCATGCTGCTTGGCATTATGGCGGCGCTCAACACCACGCTGACATTGCCCGGTATCGCCGGTTTCGTGCTGACGATCGGCGCGGCGGTCGATGCGAACGTGCTGATCAACGAACGCATCCGCGAGGAGCGAAAACGCGGAAGGCGGGTCATCGCAGCAGTCGAAAACGGCTATAACGAAGCCAGCCGTGCGATTTACGATGCCAACATCACCAACTTCATCGCAGGCGTGCTGCTGTTCCTGTTCGGTAGCGGTCCGGTGCGGGGCTTTGCAGTTGTGCTGATCATCGGCCTGTTCACCAGCGTCTTTACCGCAGTCACGCTGACCCGCATGTGGGTCGCCGGATGGCTGCGCAAGGCCAAGCCCAAAGACATCGTGCTGTAAGGAGGGCGACGATATGAAACTGCTCAAGCTCGTCCCCGACGACACCAACATCAAGTTCCTGAAATGGCGTGTGCCCTTCTTCGCCATCAGCATCCTGCTGATCGCGGCGAGCTGGGCGCTCGTATTCACCAAGGGCCTCAATTACGGCGTCGATTTCGCCGGTGGACTGGAGGTGCGCGCAACCTTTACCCAAAGCGCCGAGGCGCCGATCGCCGAACTGCGCAGCGAGGTCGAGGCGCTCGGCTATGGCAGCCCGGTGGTTCAGCGCTTCGGCGAAGATAATCAAGTGTCGATCCGTGTCCGCCTGCCCGACGACGTTTCGGCCGACAAGGAAGCCGCGCAGGAAGCTGCGAATACGATCGTCAGCACGTTGCAGAGCGAATATGACGACTTCCGGCTCGACGGGAACGACAATGTCTCGGGCAAGGTTTCGGGCGAATTTCGTCAGACCGCGCTCTACGCCTTGCTCGCGGCCATGGCAGCGATCGCACTCTACATCTGGATTCGGTTCGAATGGCAGTTCGGCGTCGGTGCGCTGTTCGCCCTGTTCCACGACGTCAGCCTGACGCTGGGCATGTTTGCGCTGTTCCAGCTCGAATTCAGCCTGCAGATCATCGCGGCGATCCTTGCGATTATCGGTTATTCGCTCAACGACACGATCGTCATCTACGACCGTATACGCGAAAACTTGAAGAAATTCCGCAAGATGGAATTGCCTGCGCTGCTCGACCTGTCGGTCAACGAAACGCTGGCACGTACCGTGATGACCTCGCTCACGCTGCTCGTCGCGCTGCTGCCGCTACTGCTGTTCGGGCCGGCCAGCCTGTTCGGCATGGTTGCGGCGATCACGCTGGGGCTGTTCGTGGGTACGTACAGTTCGGTCTATTCGGCCGCGCCGATCCTCGTTTGGCTGGGCGTCACCAGCGACAGCTTCGTGCCGGCCGAAACGGTTGCCGACCAGCAGGAAAAGAAGGCGCGTGGTCTCGTTTGAGAATGGGTTCGATGCCGTCGCTCCTCTGCGCTTCGAACGTGCGAGGGGCGGCGGATCACCGCACGATACGGGCGTAATACTCCGCCAGCGCGCGTCCATTTGCTTCCCAGCTGAAATTCGCCACCGTTGCCGTAACCACCTCGGGTGAATGCGGCCGGTCTGCGACCAGTTCGATCCCTTCACGGATTGCGCGGCAATTGCGCGCGACGATGACGCCGGCCTCGGGTGAAGTAACGACCTCGCGCGCGCCGCCCGCATCGGTGATGACGATCGGCGTGCCGCAGGCGAGCGCCTCGATCCAGGCATTGGCGAGTCCCTCGCTGGCGGAGGGCAGGACCATGGCATCGGCCGCCGAAAGGATCGGTGGGAGCATCGATGGCGCGAGGCTGCCGAGGAAATGGACGCGCTCGGCCACGCCGACTTCTTTCGCCAGAGCGCGCAGGCTTGTTTCGTCCTCTCCCTTGCCGACGAGCAGCAGCCTTGCTTTCGGCAGGTCTGCGAGCGCTTTTATGACGAAAGCTTGCCCCTTGCGCTCGATCAGCGCGCCCACAGTGACGAGCAAAAGGTCGTCGCTCGCGATTGGGACCGAAAACGTGTCGGTCAGCCGGGCACGCAGTCCCAGATGATCGAGCGGACGGAACAGGTCGCGGTCGAGCCCGGTATAATGCACGGTGATTTTCGCGCGTTCCATCCCTAGCGTGGCCATGTCTTCGGCCAGCGCCTCGCAGACGGCCAGTACGCCCGTGGCTTCCCGCGCGGTCTCTAACAAAGCCTCCCTACCGTAGGCGCGCGCGCCCCAGTGATGGATGTCTGCACCGCGTGCCTTGACCGAAAAGGGCAGGCCCAGATCGCGGGCGATTATCATCGCAGCAGGTCCGTCCGGGTAGAAGAATTGTGCATCGACGAGGTCGAATGGACGGTCGGCGTGCAGACGCCGCGCGAGTGGGAGAACCGACTTGGCGATCAGCCTGGGGTTAAGCCGACCACCGACCTTGGGAAGCAGGCGGAAGATCGGGCGGTGGATTTCGATGCCGAATTCATGGCCGTCGCGGGCCGCCGCCGCGAGCGGTTTGTATCGTCCCAGGGCGACCGGCGGCAGGCCGATCGGGTTGATGACGGTCGCGTCCCACTGAGTATCGCGCTGCAGCGCTTCGAGCGATTTTGCCACAAAGATACCGAAACGTGGATGGACCGAGTTGGGGAACAGTGTCGAAAGCGACAGGACGCGGCGGTTTTTTTGCATGCTCACAGGCGCCGCACGAGCATTTCGGCAACCGCAATCCATGCTGGATTGTCGACGACCTGCTGTTTCTCGCCATGGCCGGGCGGAAGGAGGCCGACGAGCGATCCCTGCCGGTCGATCAGACGCCCGAAGGCAAATCGGCCGCCCTTTTTCGGTACGAGCACGTCGCGGTTGACCGCGCGTCCAGCCTCGGCGGGATCGAGCTGGCGCAACCAGAGCTGGTCGCCAGGCCTGTATTCGCCGTGGGGATAGTCGATATCGAGCACCATCAGCACACCGTCGCCACCGAGGTCGCTTGCGAGCAGCGCATCGCGCGTCGCGGGCAGCGCTTCCGGCCCGTCCTTGGCCAGCGCGGCGACTACCTGCGGATGATCAGCCTTCTCGCTGCGCACCAGCATTTCGGGATCGACCTCGAGCGCGGCAGCGATGCGCTCCATCCATTTGAGCGAGAGATTGCGCATCCCGGTTTCCAGCCGTCCGACCGTTTGAGGCGTAGTGGGCGGATCGCAAGCTCCGGCCAGATCGGCGAGCGTCCAGCCCTTCTGCTTGCGGATGTCGCGGATACGATTGATCACTCGGTTGGCCCCACCAATAACCGATTTGGTTTTTGACCTTTCCTACATGAACCGAAGCAGCGCAAGGAAAAATCCCGCCGCAAGGAGATCCCGATGCCCCGCCAGCTTGTCGAACGTGAACTCACCCCCGAAGGCCCCCGCCGCGCAGATGGACGGCGTGCGCGCCAGCGTAGCGTCACCGTCAATCTCGGCGAAAACCCGCTCTCATGGCTGCATGCGCGTGGCCACCTGACCGATCGCCAACTGGACGCTGGTGAGCGGGTGCGCGCCGATTACGAACATGCGCAGCTCGCGCCATCGGTAACTATGCGCTGGGACCCGGTTCGCGTCGATGGCGGTTCGGGCGGCCATGGCCTCACCGAATCGGAGCGCCAGATTGCGGCGAAGGATCGTTTCGACGGCGCGATGGCAGCGGCGGGACCGGGTTTGCGCGATATCCTGTGGCGGGTTGCCTGTGCGGGCGAGGGGCTTCCGGCGGCCGAGAAGGCGCTGGAATGGCCCGCTCGCAGCGGCAAGCTCGTGCTCGGGCTGGCGCTCGACCGCGTGGCACACTTCTATCGAATCCGGTGAGGCGGGCTCTTTATTCCAAGGCAGTGGTCCATGCGGCCCACGTCTGCGGAAACGCTTTCGACCAATCCTATTCCAGCCATGCAGCCTACTGCTGTCCGTACAGGAAGCGTTCCTCGGCAATCTTGCCGTCCTTCACGGTGTAGAGACCGACTTCCTTCATCTGACTGCGTTCGCCATCGATGGTCACGTCCATCTCGTAATTTACCGCGAACTGGTCGCCGAAGACATAGGGGCCGTCGGTATTGCTCGAATGGACCTCGGCATTCTCGTTCCACCAGGCATGCTTTTGCAGCAATTGCTCGCGTCCTTCGACGCGCGACATGGGACCGTCATTGGGTTCGAGGCTGACGATATCGTCGGCCCAATAGGCCTGGTAATCGTCGGCTCGTTCTTCCGCGACTGCTTGGGTGAAGTCTCTCGCCATCTGGTCGATTGCCATCTCACACTCCTTTCGGTGCCCGTCCGCGAGCGAGAGTATCACAAACGGTGCGAGTCGGTGTCGATTAATCGAGGCTGTCGGAAACGCGTTGCCGAAGTTCGGGCAAGACCTCGTCCGCAAACCACGGGTGCTTGCGCATCCAGATCGCGGAGCGCCAGGCTGGATGGGGCAAGGGGAGGAAGTGCGGCAGATAGTCGCGGAAAGCGCGCACGCGATCGGTCATGGAAAGCTTGCGTGCTCCAGGTAGGTAATAGGCCTGCGCATAGGTGCCGACCAGCAGCGTAAGCCGGTCCTCTGGCAGCAGGTCGAGCACGCGGCCATGCCATTGCGGTGCGCATTCGGAACGCGGCGGCTTGTCTCCGCCGCTCGCCTTGCCGGGATAGCAAAAGCCCATCGGCACTAGTGCGACGCGGGCCGGATCGTACATCTGCTCCTTGGAAAGCCCGGTCCATTCCCGGAGGCGATCGCCGCTGGCATCGTCCCACGGAATACCGCTTTCATGGACCTTCGATCCCGGAGCCTGGCCGATGATGAGCAGCCGCGCCGTGGATGAGAAACTCGCGACCGGTCGCACGCCATGCGGCAGGTGCTTGGCGCAGGTCCGGCAGGCCGCGATCTCGGCCCGCAGACTCATGCCTCGACTTGCTCGGCGAGCTCCAGCCAGCGCTCCTCGGCCGCATCCTTTTCGGCGCGGGCATTCTCCAGCCCCTTGGAGATATTGGCGAATTTCTGCGGGTCGGACGTGTAGAGACCGGGATCCGACAAGATTTGCTCGCCTTTCGCGATTGCCGCCTCGAGTTCCTCTATCCGTGCGGGCAGCAGTTCGTAATCGCGCTGGTCCTTGTAGGAGAGCTTGCTCGACCTGGAGGGCGGGGGTGGGGGTGGTGCGGGCTTGTGAGCCTGCTTGGCTGCCTTCGGCTTGGTTGCGATGGGCCGGCGGCGCTTGCGTTCCCAATCCTCGTAGCCACCCGCGACGACATCGACCTTGCCGGTTCCGTCGAGGCCGAGTGTAATGGTTACGGTGCGGTCGAGGAAGTCGCGGTCGTGGCTGACGATCAGCACGGTGCCCTCGTAATCGGCGATGACCTCTTGCAGGAGGTCGAGCGTCTCAAGGTCGAGATCGTTGGTCGGCTCGTCGAGCACGAGGAGGTTCGAAGCCTTGGCGAACTCGCGGGCGAGCAGCAATCGCGAGCGTTCGCCGCCCGAAAGGACTGCGACTTTCATGTCGACAATTTTTGGGTCGAACAGGAAGTCCTTGAGGTAAGCCTGCACATGCTTGCGATTGCCGCGTACGTCGATCCAGTCGCCGCCTTCGGCGAGCACTTGCCGCACGGTTTTGTCGGCGGTGAGGAGCTGGCGTTGCTGGTCGATCATCACGCCGGTCAGCGTCTTGGCGATTTCCACCGTGCCGCTGTCGGGTTCGAGTTCGCCGGTGAGCATCTTCAGGAGCGTCGTTTTGCCCGCACCGTTCGCGCCGACGATGCCGATGCGGTCGCCGCGCTGGATGCGCAGGCTGAACGGCTTGACGATCGTGCGATCACCGTAAGCTTTGGTAATGTCCTGCGCAACGATCACCGATTTGGACTTGAACTCCTCTTCGGTCGCCAGCTTGAGCTTCGCGGTTCCGCCTGCGCTGATCATCGAGGCTCGCTGGGCGCGCATTTGCCAGAGCTTTTCCAATCGGCCCTGATTGCGTTTGCGCCGCGCGGTCACGCCGCGTTCGAGCCAGTGCGCTTCGAGCTTCAGCTTCGCGTCGAGTTTCTCCGCTGCGCGCGCTTCCTCCGCATAGACTTGCTCTTCCCACGCCTCGTAACCGCCGAAGCCGACTTCCTTGCGCCGCAGATTCCCGCGGTCGAGCCACAGTGTCGTGCGGGTGAGGCGCTTGAGGAAGGTGCGGTCGTGGCTGATGACGAGGAAGGCGCCGCGATAGCGCTCGAGCCAGCTTTCCAGCCAGTCGATCGCGCCGAGGTCCAAGTGGTTGGTTGGCTCGTCCATCAGCAGCAGGTCCGGGTCTTGCGCCAGCGCGCGGGCGATCGCGGCGCGGCGCTTCTCGCCGCCGCTCGCGCCCTTGGTTTCGCGGCTCATATCGATACCGAGCTGCCCGGCGATCGCCTCGACCTCGTGTTCCTGCGGCGCGTGTTCGCCCGCCAGCGCCCAGTCCATCAGCGTGGCATGGCCGGTCCGGTCGGGGGCCTGTTCGAGCAGGACGATGCGCATGGCGGGCGTGGTC
>CAMYIQ010000087.1 GCA_947258465.1 uncultured Erythrobacter sp. | reverse complement strand
CGGTGATGAGAGCATAACCGAGAGCGACATGAATGAGGGCAACAATGATGATCGCGACGATGCGATTGCCGCTCATCTGTTGGTCAGCATAAGCCATTCGGTTGCATCACTCCATCGGTCGCCCCGGTTAACCCGGGGCCATTTGACACCCACTTGCGACCCGCCCGATTGGCGTGACATGGGGCATCGTTAACGCATTCGCACCGCTCGGGCCACGGAAGGCTCAGCGGCGAAGGTGCACGAAAGTTCCCAATTAGAACCCGGACACCTCTCCCCAAGCAACAATGTATCATCTACTCGGGTCCGGCCCGACCCTTTAGCTACGATGCCCTTTCACCGCAAATCCTTTATCGGTTAACCGGGGATTCAGTGGCGTGTGCGGAGGAACCTTGGCGAGCGGTCATGGGTTGACCGAATCGGCCCCCGCAAACGCAAGCAGAAAAAGCAATCATCATGCAAATATCACGATATTCAGCGAAATCTCTGCTTGCCTGTGCAGCTTTGATATGGGCGCCGGTGCCGGGTGCGGCGCAGGACCGCGCGGAAGTCGACCAGCTATCCTATGCCGATATCGTCGACCTCGCCGATGGCGCGCCGCTGGTCTTGCGCGCGCAGATTCGCAGCCAAGCTACGGTGGAGCCCGAGCGGTCGCCCGGCCTCTTGCCCGGCTTCGTCCGCCTCTATGTCGAAGCGCGGACTTCCGCGCTGATCGCGGGAAATGTGCCGGTTGGCGAGTTGCTGCGCTATCTGGTCGATGTCCCGGTGGATGAACGGGGGAGGGCGCCCAAGCTGAAGAAGCAGGAAGTGATTCTTTTTGCTCGCCCGGTCCCAGGCCGGCCCGACCAGATCCAGCTTGTCGATCCGCACGCCCAGTTCTCCTATAGCGAGGCATTCGAGGCCCGGCTTCGCCCGGTGCTTTCCGCGCTCCTCTCTCCCGATGCCCCTCCACGAGTGACCGGCATCCGCGATGCCCTCGCGGTCGAAGGTACCTTGGTCGGCGAATCCGAGACCCAGCTTTTCCTCGACACCGAAAACGACGGGCCGGTTTCGGTCACCATTGTGCGGCGTCCGGGGCAGGCTCCGCGCTGGGGTGTTTCGTGGACCGAAATCGTTGATCAGTCGGCACGCGCTCCGCAGCGAGGCACGCTCGAATGGTATCGGCTTGCTTGCTCGCTGCCCGACACGTTGCCCGGCAGTGCCAACCTGTCGCGCGATCCGCGCGCTCGTGCCCTCGCTAGCGCGGACTATGCGCTGGTTCGCGAGGCACTGGGGCCTTGCCCCCGCACCCGCGACTGACAAGGCGGCGCTTCACCTTCCACAAGACAAACTGGTTCCAACCGCGCCTGCGGCTGCGCTAGGCGAGCGCCATGGCTGAACCTCTCCGCATTGCCCTTGCCGGGCTTGGCACCGTCGGAATCGGTGTTATCGAACTGCTCGAAACCAATCGGTCGACCATCGAACGTCGTGCCGGGCGCGAACTCCAGATCGTTGCGGTCAATGCACGCGACCGCTCACGCGATCGAGGTGTCGATCTGTCGCGTTATGTCTGGGTCGACGACATGCAGGCCATGGCCGAGCGCGGCGATGTCGATGTCGTGCTCGAACTGGTCGGGGGGTCGGATGGTCCCGCGCTCACACTGGCGCGCGCGGCACTCGATGCTGGCAAGGGGTTCGTCACCGCGAACAAGGCGATGATCGCGCATCATGGCCTCGCATTGGCGGAACAGGCTGCCCTGCGCGGCGTGCCGCTCAAGTTCGAAGCGGCGGTTGCCGGCGGAATTCCGGTGGTGAAGGGCCTGCGGGAAGGCGCCGCAGCCAATCGGATCGAGCGAATCTACGGCATTCTGAACGGCACCTGCAATTACATTCTGTCCGAGATGGAGCGCACCGGTGCCGATTTCGGCGACATGCTGCGCGCGGCGCAGGAAAAGGGGTATGCCGAGGCGGATCCTACCTTCGATATCGAAGGAGTCGATGCCGCGCACAAGCTGGCGATTCTCACCGGGATCGGCTTTGGCGCTCGCGTGGATTTCGATCATGTCGCGGCTACGGGCATCGGCGAAGTCCGTGCAGCCGACATCACTCAGGCAGGATCGCTTGGCTATGTCATCCGACTGGTCGGTATCGCCTCGCTCGACCGAAGCGAGAAGCAGCCCACGCTTCTCCAGCGCGTTCGCCCCTGTCTGGTCGGGCGCGGCCATCCCCTGGCGGCAGTAACCGGGCCGACCAATGCGGTCGTCGCCGAAGGCAATTTCGTCGGCCGCCTGCTGTTTCAGGGGGCGGGCGCCGGGGCCGGGCCTACCGCGAGCGCCGTGGTTGCCGATCTCATCGATATTGCGCGAGGTGATAGCGGCGCGCCGTTCTCGGTCCCGGTGGAGCAGCTCGAACAATTCGCTCCCGCCGATCCGGGCAATCGCGTGGGCCGCGATTATATCCGTTTCACCGTGAACGACCGACCCGGCGTGCTCGCCGAAATCACTGCCGCCATGCGCGATGCAGAGGTTTCGATCGAAAGCCTGATCCAGCGGGGCCGCGATCACGAGGGCGGGGAGGTTCTGGTGGCCATGGTCACGCATGAAGGGCCCGAGCGCTGCGTGGCCAAGGCGCTCGACCTGCTCGATGGTTCGCCTAGCCTGACGGCTCCACCTCTGGTGATGCCGATTCTGAAGGACTGATGTCGCTGCCTCGGTCCGTTGTCGGTACGGGCGGCAGGCCGAGGTCGACCTCTTTGCGTTGCTGCTGGGCGGGGGCGGCATTGCCGAGCGGTGCCAGGCCGCGAGCCATGCGATCCGCATCCGATCCGGGTGGGGCTTCCGGCAAAGCCGAAAAATCGACGATATAGGCCGGCGGGGGCGGGCAGGGGTTCAGGCCGATCCCGCATACGCCGCTGACGGTTGCAGGTCCTCTGAAAATCCCCGCACCTGCCACGTCGGGCGCTCTGATATCGCCCTGGTTCATGGTTTCCTCGGCATAGCGCTGCCGCGCGCGCTCGGCGTCGAATCCGTACTCGTCATTGCCGCGCCGCCTGCGGCATACGATGATCTCGCCCGAAATGGTCGCAGCTTCCTGCTCGGCGCTGCAATCCTCCAGCGGACCTTCGAAATCGCCCTGAGGGATCAGGATGTCGATCCGTTCAGGCGGGTCCTCCGCCTCCTCTGCAGCAAGCTGCGCAGGCAAGATGCCTGCAACCATGATCGCGAAACCGACCCACCAGCGTCTCGACAATGCAAGGCTCCCTGTATATCCGCGCCCCGCATACGAATTCACGCGTCGGCAATGTGTCGCGCCAAACTCACGTGAGGGACTGAACCGATTATGAACTCGCCCGCCGAAAATCCGCTCGACCGCGTTCTGGTACTCGAAATGGTCCGCGTGACCGAGGCTGCGGCGGTCGCAGCGTCCAAGCTCATCGGCCGCGGCGACGAAAAGGCCGCCGACGCCGCTGCGGTCGAAGCCATGCGCAAGGCCTTCGATACGCTCTATATGGACGGCACGGTGGTGATCGGCGAGGGCGAGCGCGACGAGGCCCCGATGCTGTTTATCGGTGAAAAGGTCGGCGGTGCGCCGGGCCGCGGCCCCAAGATCGACATCGCTCTCGACCCGCTGGAGGGCACCACTATCACCGCCAAGGCCGGCCCCAATGCGCTGGCGGTTCTCGCAGCGGCGGAAGAAGGCTGCCTGCTCAACGCCCCCGATGTGTACATGGACAAGCTGGCGGTCGGCCCGGGCTATCCCGAAGGCATCATCGATCTGGCCAAAACGCCGACCGAAAACGTCAAGGCGGTCGCCGAAGCGAAGGGCGTGGAGCCTTCCGACATCATCGTTTGCGTTCTCGACCGCCCGCGCCATGCCGAGCTGATTGCCGAATTGCGCGGCCTTGGATGCGGCGTGGTCCTGATCGGCGATGGGGATGTCGCGGGCGTGATCGCGGTTACCGACGAAGATACGACGATCGACATGTATATGGGGCAGGGCGGCGCCCCAGAAGGTGTGCTCGCTGCTGCGGCGCTGCGCTGCGTCGGCGGTCAGTTCAACGGACGCCTGGTGTTCCGCAACGACGCTGAGAAGGCGCGTGCGGCCAAATGGGGCATCGAGGATCTGGACCGCATCTATACCCGTGACGATCTGGTAAAGGG
>CAMYIQ010000086.1 GCA_947258465.1 uncultured Erythrobacter sp. | reverse complement strand
GATGGGATTACGGTTCGTGTCTCGGTGAATTTCCTGCCCGAGCAATCGCGCCCGGAAGCGGGAAAGTGGTTCTGGGTCTATCACATTCGCATCGAAAACGGCTCTCACGAGCGCGTCCAGCTTATGACCCGGCACTGGCGGATCACTGACGGGGCCGGGCTGGTCAGCCATGTCGATGGCGATGGCGTGGTTGGCGAACAGCCGGTCCTGATGCCGGGGCAGAGCCACGATTACGTTTCGGGCTGCCCGCTCGACACGCCCTATGGCTCGATGGAAGGCTTCTATACGTTTCGCGGCGAGGATGGCTCTCCGCTGGAGGTACGCATTCCGTATTTTCCGCTCGCCGCACCCGCGACTGCGGACTGAGCCTCGCCGGGCGGCGCGGCCTACTCCTCTTCTTCCTCGTCCAGTCCCGAAAATTCGAAATTGCCGATCTTGATCTTGGGGCTGAGATCGAGCCAGTTGGCCAGGACTTCGAAATCCTGGGTTGCGGGATAATTGGCCAGTGCGGCGCGGCTCTCATGGAGGCGCAGGACCAGCCGTTTCTTCTTGCGCCGCAGCGCGCTGGTCGTGAGCGAGACCTTGCTTCCGCCGCCCAGCCTGCGGGCGAGACGAAAGCCCAGGCCCCAGGTCATGCCTTCGCGTAAATCGTCGTCGCTGGCGAGCTCGCGCAGCTTTTCGGGCAATTCGGTACGTCCCATGCTGCCGAACAGGGCAGCGCAGATCATGGCCCGCCCGCGCGCGTCCAGATCGATCCAGCGTTTGCCCAGCGCCCATTCGATCGCGTGGCTGCGCCGCAAGTTCGGTTCGACCCGCTGGAGCGCGCCGGATAGCTGCGCTGCGGCCAGCCGCAGGCGCTCGTTCACGCGGCCATCGCCATCCGCCAGTTCCACAGTCCAGGCGGCGAGCAGAGCCGCTTCGGTGATCGAGGCATCGCGCGGCCCGGCATAGGCGGCGACCCCGGCAAGCAGCGGATCGGCGCGCATCTGCGCCGGATCGAGCCGGGCATAGAGCAGCCCTTCGCGGATACCCCAGGAGGAGAAGACCAGCTCGTCGGGGTCAACCGCGTCGAGCAGCGGACGCAGCAGGGCGGCGGCATCGGGGAGATAATGCGCGCGCATCGGAGTGATGCCGCTGATCTCCATCAGTGCTTCCGGCTTCGCTCCGACCAGCTCGCCGGCCAGCCGCCGCGCATCGTCTGGCGCCAGGGTGAAGCCGTGCGGGTCGGTCAGGGGATAGTCGAAATACCGCATGGCATAGGCGGCCAGCGCCCGCCAGGTGCCGCCGATCATATATATCGGGCCGGGATGCGCCACTGCCCAGCCGACGCCGGCGAGCTGATCGTGCACATGCCGGGTGAAGGCATCCTGTCCGGCGGCGCGCAGCGCGGGCAGGCGCAAGGTTCCGAGTGCCAGGCTGGCGGCTTCGTGACATGCGTTCTCGGCGATCGAAACCAGTTCGAGGCTGCCCCCGCCTAGGTCGGCGACCACACCCTTGGCACCGGGAAAGGCTCCGAGCGCGCCCATCGCCGAGGCGCGGGCCTCTTCCTCGCCCGACAAGAGCCGCGGTTCGAGCCCGAGATCGGCGACACGTTCGAGGAATTGCGCGCCGTTCTCCGCCTCGCGCGCGGCGGCTGTCGCGACCGTCTGGACATCGTCGATCCCGAGATCGCCGATAATCAGCGCATAACGCGCCAGCGCGCCCAGTGCCTCGTCGGCTGCTTCATCGGGAATGCGCCCGGTTTGGGACAGGTCCCGCCCGAGCCGCGCGGCGACCTTCTCGTTCCACACCACTTCAGGTGCGCGCCCGGTGCCTTCGTAAATGACCATCCGGACGGTGTTCGAACCGATGTCGATCACTGCCCGCGGAGGCTGCATCAGCCGACGCTGCCACTTGGCCGAACGCGATTTGTTCACGTGGTGCCGTCCCGCAGCGTCAATCGCGGAACTTCGTGATCGGCAAGCGCGGCGCCGCGGCCCGAAAGTGATGGATTGGCCATGAAATACTGGTGGCAATTGAAGCCGCCATCTCCCTGTCGCATACGATGATACTGGCCGTCCGGCTCCAGTACCCAGCTTTGTTCGGTATCGAGGATATTCGCCAGCATGACCTGCCCCAGTACCTGGTCGTGCACGGTCTTGTTGGTGATCGGCACCATCACCTCAACCCGGTGTTCGAGATTGCGGCTCATCGCATCGGCGCTGGTCAGGAAAACCTTGGCCTGGCGGCTCGGCATCGTTTTGCCGTTGGCAAAAGCCCAGACGCGCGAATGTTCGAGGAACCGACCGATGACGGATTTGACGCTGATATTTTCCGAGATGCCCGGCAGGCCCGCCCGCAGGCTGCAAATGCCGCGCACCACCATGCGGATTTCGACCCCCGCCTGGCTCGCTTCATAGAGCTTGTCTATCATCGCCCGGTTGGTGATCGAATTGAGCTTGACCCAGATCCCCGCGGGCTTTCCCGCTTTGGCATTGTCGATCTCGGCATCGATCAGCTCGTAGAGCTTTTCCTGCAAACCGATCGGGGAAAGCGCCAGCTTCTCGAGATCGTCGGGTTCGATATAGCCGGTGATAAAATTGAACATCTTGGCGGCATCGCGCCCCAGCGCCGGATCGGCGGTGAAGAAGCTGAGGTCGGTGTAGATCTTCGCATTGACGGGGTGATAATTGCCCGTGCCGAAATGGCAGTAGGTACGATATCCGTCCTCCTCGCGCCGCACGACCAGGCTGACCTTGGCATGGGTCTTCCAGTCGGTGAAGCCGTAGATCACCTGCACCCCGGCGCGCTCCAGCTCGCTCGCCCAGTGGATGTTGCGCTCCTCGTCGAAGCGGGCCTTCAGCTCGACCACGGCGGTCACGGCCTTGCCGTTCTGCGCCGCCTCGATAAGCGCGGCGATAACCGGCGATTGGTCGCCCGCGCGATAAAGCGTCTGCTTGATCGAGACCACCGCCGGATCGCGCGCCGCCTGCATGAGGAAATCGACCACCACGTCGAAACTCTCGAACGGGTGATGAATCACGATGTCCTTTTCGCGGATCGCAGCGAAGCAGTCACCGTCATGTTCGAGGATGCGTTCGGGATAGCGCGGGCTGAAGGGTTCGAACTTGAGGTCCGGGCGCGGCTCGCCGCAGATCGCCGAAAGGTCGGCAAGGCCCAGCATACCGCCGGTCTTGACGACCATGGCCTCTTCCACCTCGAGTTGTTCGCGCAGCAGCGTTTCGGCCACTTCGTCGCAATCGTCGTCCAGTTCCAACAGGACGGCGCGCCCCCGGCGGCGGCGTTGGATGGCGGTGCGGAAATAGCGCACCAGATCCTCGGCCTCTTCTTCCACTTCGATGTCGCTGTCGCGGATGACGCGGAAAATCCCATCCCCCAGCACTTTGAAGCCGGGAAATAGCTGGTCGGCATATCGCGTCACGAGCTGTTCGATCGAAACGTATATCGCATCGTCCCCCGGCACGCGCACGAATCGCGGGGCACCGCTCGGAATCAGCACCATTTCGATGAGATCGGCCTGACGTTTCCCGCGCTTCAGCCGGAAAATCACCCCGATCCCCTTATTTGCCACGAAGGGGAAGGGGTGACTGGGATCGATCGCCTGAGGGGTGATGAGCGGCAGGATGTCGCTTTCGAAATACTCGGCCAGCCAGTTCTGCTGACTTTCCGGCAGATCGTCGATCGCGGCGATCAGGATACCTTCTTCGGCCAGCAAGCCGCGCAGCGTTTCCAGGCTTTCCTGTTGCCGGTCTTCCAATGCCGAAAACTGTTCGCGAATGGCGGCGATTTGCTGGCGTGGGCTGGTGCCGTCGATTCCCTGGGTTTCTATCCCGCGCTGTACCTGGCCTTCGAGGCCGGCGACGCGCACCATGATGAACTCGTCGAGATTGCTGGCCGAGATCGACAGGAACCGAAGGCGTTCCAGCAGGGGATAGCGCTCGTTTTCGCTTTCGGCGAGCACGCGCCGGTTGAACGAAAGCCAACTGAGTTCGCGATTGGTATAGCGGTCGCCCCGCGCTGGCAGCGCGTTCGTTCCGGCGTCGTTGGCCGGGGTGGTCCGGGCAGGTTTGGCAGTCATGCGGGTACGGTTGGGGCCATGGGCCTCGATTGTGACGGTCGGGTTACAGGATGCTCGAAAGGCGCGCTAAAGGAAAGGGTTGACAGACGCACCTTGTTTCCTGCGCGTGCCGCATTTATGTCGCATCGCACCATGAAGCGTACCCATCTGCCCCTGAACGCCCTGCGCGTCTACGATGCTGCCGCCAGGCATTTGTCCTTCACCCGCGCCGCGGACGAGCTGGCGGTGACCCCGGCAGCGGTCGGCCAGCAGATTCGCGCGCTGGAGGATCATCTCGGCACGGTGCTGTTTCGCCGTACCAGCAAGGGGCTGGAACTGACGCAGGAAGGGGCAGCCGGGCTCGATGCGCTGCGAGAGGGTTTCCTCAAATTCGAGGAAAGCGTTTCGGCGATGCAGGCGGGGCAGGCATCCGACAGCTATACCATCGCCTGCCCGCGCGAATTCTATGCCCAGTGGTTGGCACCGCGCCTCGCGAAGTTCGGGGAAGCCAATCCGGACATCAAATTCACTTTCGTCGCAGACGAAAACGCCGACTTCACCGAAACGAATCTCGATTGTGCGATTCGCCTGGTCGACGGGCCGGGCGACCTGCAAGGCATCGAGCTGGACGAAGCGCGCCGTGTCACCGTGGCGCGGCCCGAGGATCAGGGCGGCGCGCCCGACCAGTGGATCGACTGGGGCCTTCCGCTGCAGGATGGCATGACGGCGCATGTGACGGTTTCCAATGCAGGGCAGGCTTTGTCCTCGGCCCTGGCCGGCCTGGGCAAGGCAATTCTGCCCGAGCTTCTGGCAAAGGACTCGATCGAGGCCGGCAAGCTCGAGGTGCTCGACGGACCGCACACCGGGACGCGCGCCTATTGGCTGGTGGCCCCGACACCGCAATGGCGGACCAAGAAGGTCAAGTCTCTGGTATCGTTCCTTTCGGCGGGGTGAGAGCCTTTCGGCGACCGGCTGCGATTACTGTGCCTGGCGCCAAACCGTTGTTATCTAATGGTTTTGATATGCTTTACCGGGCGTAAACCATAATAAGTTCCGGATTGTTTCTGTTTTCCCTGGATAGGGCCTGATGGGCTGAACAGGGACAACGGAATGACGGGCTTTTTCCGAAAGCTTATAGCGGATCAGAAAGGCAACACGCTGGCGATTTTCGCCGCCGCCTTGATTCCGCTCACCATCGTCATCGGTAGCGGTCTGGATTTGAGCATCGCTTATATGGCCAAGGCCAAGCTGCAAAACGCCTGCGATGCTGCGGTGCTGGCGGGTCGTCAGTCGATGGACGGCAACTCCTGGACCGACGCCAATGAAACCGAAGCACGCAAGTTCTTCGACTTCAATTATCCCGCTGGCCTGATGGGCTCTCCGAACCCTGTGTTCACTGTCGACCAAGACCCGAACGACAATGCCCAGATCGTCGGCAGCGCAACTGCGGATGTTCCCACGTCGCTGATGCATATTTTCGGCTTCGACACGATCGGGATCAAGGCCAATTGCGACGCCAAGCGCGATCTTGGCCACAACGATGTGATGCTGGTGCTCGACACCACCGGGTCGATGAACGACCCTCCTTCGACCGGTGGAAGCAAGAAGAAAATCGAACTTCTGCGCGACGGGACGGCCGGACTCTACCGTGCTCTCGACGATTCCGGCAACGGATCGATTACCCGGTTCGGCATCGTATCCTACTCGCACACCGTCAATGTCGCGCGTCGCTTGAAGAATCGCGATATCCTGCGAAACCAGCAACACCATAAGAGAGTTTACGAACAACGGGTGTGCACGCAGTACAAGAGTGGTTGGTATTGGTATCAGGATAGCTGCACGACCAACACCTACGACAGCTATGGCGACACGCAGAGCAGCGGTTACACGTACCAATCGAGCACCCGCCGGACCCGGGTCTATAACCCGTCTTCGACATATGAGTACCGGACGGTCGACATCAACGATACCCCTTGGGCTTCCTCCGGCAACACGGTAAACGAAAACAAACGCGACTTCCGCATAAGCGGCATAGGCTGTATCGAGGAGCGCTCCAGCGTCGGCCAGGCAGAAGATCCCGTGACGATCCTCCAGACCGTGAGCCAGCAAGATATCGATGCGGTTGCGGCCCGTGGCAGCGATACGGCCTTGCAGTGGGGCCGGTACGATCCCGTCAGCCAAGAAGGGGAATCGCAGGACGGCTGCCCATCGGAATCGCGAAAGCTTAAGAAATACAATACGGAGCGAGGATTCCAGAACGCGGTCAACGCATCCACCAGCAATGTAACCGGCGGTACCTATCACGATATCGGTCTTCTGTGGGGCGCGCGGTTTCTCTCGCCCACCGGCATGTTCTCTGCCGACAATCCGACATCGCATGGTCTCGTGCCGGTCAACCGGCACCTGGTCTTCATGACCGACGGCGAACTCGGTACAGGCGACAGGCTCTATTCCGCCTTCGGTATCCAGCGCTATCACGACCGTCTGACCGGGTCCGGATCGCAGGGCGCGAAGCACATCGCCCGTTTCAACGCGATCTGCGACCGGGTGAGGGCCACCGGGACGACGATCTGGGTGATTGCGCTCGACGTGACAGCGACCGACGATATCGACGATTGCGCGACGAGTGCGGCGCATTTCTATACTTCGGACGGTTCCGATCTCGAAGAGGTGTTCGAGAATATCGGGCGCGGCATCGGCAATCTGAGGCTGACGCGCTGATGCGGCTGCCACCTGTCATCCGTCATCTGCGGCGCGACCAGCGCGGTGCCACGATTGTCGAATTCGCGATCATCAGCGGGCCTATGCTGCTGCTGCTGATGGGCGGGCTCGAACTGGGGTACGACAGCTATGTCCGTTCGACCATGCAGGGCGCGCTCAACGATGCGGCGCGTACTGCGGCGGTCGAATTCCCCATTATCAACGTGCCGGGCAGCACCGTCGAAGAGCAGGTCGAGAATCTGATCGAGGAACAGGTCAAGAATGTCGCGCCGAATGCGACCATTACCGTAACGCAGAAGAGCTATTTCGATTTCTCGTCCATCGGTAATCCGGAAAAGCTGATGACCGATCACAATGGAAACGGCCAGTTCGATGCCGCGGACGGCGATTGTTTCGAAGATGCCAATGGCAATGGCAGCTTCGACACCGATGCAGGCAAAACAGGCAATGGCGGCGCGGATGACGTCGTGCTCTACACGGCCGATGTCAGCGCGCCGCGCATCCTGCCGCTCGACGGGTTCCTGCCCGGGGTAGGGTCGACGATCGAATATTCGCTGCAGACTGCGGTGCGTAACCAGCCCTACGACCAGCAGGCGACTGCGGCGGTGATCTGTGCTTAGGACGCTGCGATCCTTGCGTGCGCTGCGGCGCGACACGCGCGGGCTGGCGCTGACCGAATTCGCCTTTGCCGCGCCGATCTTCCTCACGCTCGTGCTCACCGGGCTTGAGCTGTCGAACCTCGCGCTCGCCCATTTGCGCGTCAGCCAGATGGCGATGACTGTGGCCGACAATGCCGGGCGCGTCACCACCGGGATCGACGAGGCCAATATCTACGAGGTCTTCACCGGCGCGGAATTTGTCGGCGCCAGCCTCGACTTCAAGGCCAATGGCCGTGTCGTGCTCTCCAGCCTCGAACACAATGGCGAGACCGGATCGGATGAGGGGCAGACGATCGTCTGGCAACGCTGCTGGGGCGACGATACGGCGGTGGACCCCCTCTACGGCGAGGAAGGCGACGGGGTCGACGACGATAGCCTCAAGGATGGCCTCGGCACCGGGAGCGACAAGATCACCGCGCTTGAGGATACGGCGGTGATGTTCGTCGAGGCGACCTACGATTACCAGCCGCTCGTCTCGACTGGCTTTTTCGACCCGCCGACGATCCGCTACGAAAGCGCCTTCAACGTCCGCGGGCGGCAGAACAACGACATCACCAATACACAGAATCTCCGGACAATGACCTGCTGACCTGCCCCTGCGCCCACGTGGCACGGCGGGCTGCGATCCTCGCGCGGGCGATCGGGCCTAGGCAGCTTCCGAAGCGTCGAAATGGGCGAAGATATCGGCCAGGCCCGGCGGGTCCTGCTCCTGCCGCAGCCGGGCGAGCGCCTCTGCGATATCGAGCCGGTATTCCAGCGTCGGCCCGTCCTGCGCCACGCGTTGCCCGCCCAGCCGCCGGATGAAGTTCATCGCCGCCGTGTTCTCGTAAAGCACATGCGCGGTCAGCGCCTCCAGCGCATCGTCGCGCGTATCCAGCAGCAGCGTCGCCGCCAGCAAGCGCCCCAGGCCGAGCCCGTGATAGTCGTCGACCACTCCGACCGAAAATTCCGCCACCCGGTCGCCCGCATCGGGCCGCATGGCATGGACCACGCCCATGGCGGGCTGCGCCGGGTCCGACAGGTCGATCGCCCCCCAGGCGAGATGCAGCACGCCATCGACATCGAGCAGCCGCTCGATCACCCAGTCGGGCGGCGTGGTGGCACCGGAAAAGAACCGCAGATAGCGCGAGCGCGGGCTCATCCGCGCAATCCCCTCGCGCAGGCGCGCCTCGTCGCCCGGGGATACGGTGCGGATGCAGATTTCGCGGCCGTCCTCCAGCCGCGTGACGATCAGCGCCGTATCGCCTGTCCCCTGCCAGCGCGGGTCGGCGGGCACTGTGCGTTTGTCGTCCACTCCGAAGCTCCCGTATGCGGGGCGGCTCGCCCGAGCACGCCTTATAGCCGCTTGCGCGCAGCCATGCGAGCGCCATGCGCATCGGCTGTTGCACGAGGCGCTTGCCGCACGCGGCGCGGTTCAGCCACCATCGGCCCCCGCGCGCAGCCAGGCCAGCGCGCCCGGCGCCATCCCCTTGAACTTCGGCCAGCCCTCGGGCGTATCGTCCAGCGGCGCGCAGGCG
>CAMYIQ010000085.1 GCA_947258465.1 uncultured Erythrobacter sp. | reverse complement strand
GCGCGATCTCGGGCAGATCCGCGACGGTCTGGCCGAAGCGCGGCGCGTGCGGGACATGCTGGCGGCCAGCAGCGACCGGCCCGCTCTGCTTGCGCGGATGAGCGATGCTTTGGGCGGTCACGCCGCGCTGGTCGACCATCTGGCGCGCGCGCTGGTCCCCTCTCCGCCGACCGAGCGCAGCCAGGGCGGTTTCATCGCCAGCGGCTACGACCATTCGCTCGACGCCTTGCGCGAAACCGGCGGCAACGCCCGCAAGGCGATCGCGGCGCTGGAAGCGAAATATCGCGAGGAAACCGCGACCCCCTCGCTCAAGATCAAGCACAACAAGGTGCTCGGCTATTTCATCGAAGTACCGGCCAAACACGGCGACAAGCTGATGGCCGCCGATAGCGGCTTCACCCACCGCCAGACCATGGCGGGCGCGGTGCGGTTCAACTCGGTCGGGCTGCATGAAGAAGCTTCGCGGATCGCGGAGGCCGGCGCGCATGCGCTGGCGGCCGAAGAGGCCCATTTCGACCGCCTTGTCGGCGAAGTGGTCGACGCACGCGAGGCGATCGCCGCAACCGCTGCCGCGCTGGCGCGGATCGACGTATCCGCAGCGCTGGCCGAACGTGCCGCCGAAGGCGATTGGGCGCGCCCGGAAATACTCGACGAACCGTGCCTCGACGTCAGCGGCGGGCGGCATCCCGTGGTAGAACAGGCGTTGGCCAAGGCAGGCGAACGGTTCGTCGCCAACGACTGCACGCTCGGGTCGGACGACCGGCTATGGCTGATCGGCGGCCCGAACATGGGCGGCAAATCGACCTTCCTGCGGCAGAACGCCCTGATCATGTTGCTTGCGCAGGCGGGAAGCTTCGTACCCGCCACGAAAGCGCGGATCGGGCTGGCCGATCGCCTGTTCAGCCGCGTGGGGGCGAGCGACAACCTCGCGCGCGGCCGTTCGACATTCATGGTGGAGATGGTCGAAACCGCCGCGATCCTGTCGCAAGCCACGACACGCAGCTTCGTCATTCTCGACGAAGTGGGCCGCGGCACTTCGACCTATGACGGGATGGCGCTCGCCTGGGCAGTGGTCGAAGCAGTGCACGAACAGCTTGGCTGCCGCTGCCTGTTCGCAACGCATTATCACGAACTCAGCCGACTTGCCGATACCTGCGATGCGCTGAGCCTGCACCATGTCCGTGCGCGGGAATGGAAAGGCGATCTGGTGCTTCTGCACGAACTGGCCAAGGGCGCGGCGGATCGCAGCTATGGCCTGTCGGTCGCGAAGCTGGCGGGCGTGCCCGCGCCGGTTATCAAACGCGCCAAGGCGGTGCTCGACAAGCTCGAAAAAGGCCGCGAGGCCACCGGCGGGCTCGCGGCGGGCCTTGGCGAACTGCCACTGTTCGCAGTCACTGCGCAGATGCAGGAGGCCGAGGAGGATCCGTTGCATGCGGCGTTGGCGGCAATCGATGTCGATTCCCTTTCGCCGCGAGAGGCGCTGGAAAAGCTATATGCCTTGAAGGCGCAAGCCGCGGCAACAGACGCTTAACCCGCACCCGCTACGATCTGCGACCATGGATCAGGAATTTCCTTCCGGACTGGTCAAGAAGCTCGCTGGGGTCGGGGCATTTCTGCTGGCTGTGGCCTGGTTGATCGGCGGAGAAGACGATCCCGGCGTGATCGGCCAACTGGGCGACGCGCCGCCTACCGAGGGCCAGGCTGAAATGGCGCAACCCGCACGCGGGGACGAACGGCGCAGACCTGATATCCGGCAAATGCAACGCAACGACGAGACGCTGTCCACCTGGTATGCCGAAGGCGACACTACCGGCCCGGTCAGCCCTCAGCCGTTCGAGCCGGAACCAATCGACCACAGCCATTTGATCGATGACGCCAGGCCCATGATGGGATCAGCCCCCGGACCTGTCCCCAGGAGCGCGCCGGACGAAGACGGTGTCATTGCGGAAGAGGTGCGATAGCCGGCGCCGGAACCGGCGCGGCCTTTCGCCCATTGACACGTCATGGCGCAGGACGATCCCCCGGACAAACCCGATAAATCGACGCAATGGGCGGAGTTTCGCACCGACCTTGCCGAAGATCGCAACATCATGGCGATGGAACGTACCTTCGCAGGGTGGATGCGGACGGCTTTCGCCGCGATCGGTATCGGCCTGGGTTTTCGCGCGGTGTTCGGCGAGTTCGAGCCGCCATGGCTGGCCAAGGCGATTGCAACGGTTTTCATCGTGGGCGGCGGTTGGCTGGCCGTCACTGCGGAACGCCGCGCCTGCCGCACACTGGAACGGCTCGATCCGCATCAGTTCGAGGCGATCCCGCGACCCAATTTCCGTGTCATGGCCTATGCCGTCGCCGCAGGCGCGGCAGTGCTTACCGCCGGCCTGTGGATCCTGAACGACGGCTCGATCGAATAATCAGCTACCGTCGCCGCGCAATCCGTCGGGTTTGCGCGCCTTGCCGTATTTGTCGACATTGTCGTCGTGGTTGGGCTCGCCGGTATAGGCGGCCATGTCGATCCGGCCCGAGCTTTCCATGTCGCGCATGTGATCGACCGTATCCTGTGTGGAACCGCCCATCAGGCCCGACGATTTATCGCTCTTGATGCTCTCGGTCGGCGAAACCGTCTCGGACGTCACGTCCTGCGCCTGCTCGGCAACTTCCTGCGCCTGGCTACGGTGATCGTCCTGCTCGTCATTATGCGTTTCCGGGGCAAGGCCGGACTGGCGCATTTCCTGGCTCTGGGGCTTGGTAGTGCTCATCGAATATCTCCTTTGGAGGAGAAACGGGGAGCGGGGGTCTGAGGTTCCGTTATTTGTTGGGCGCAGGCCGGTCGCTCGT
>CAMYIQ010000084.1 GCA_947258465.1 uncultured Erythrobacter sp. | reverse complement strand
GTTCAAGATCCGCGGCGGCTGGTGGCGGCTATCGAACCTGACCGACGCGGAAAAGGCGCGCGGCGTAGTCGCGGTGTCTTCGGGCAATCATGCGCAAGGCGTGGCCTGGGCGGCCCGGCGGCTGGGTATCGCGGCGGCTATCGTCATGCCGCGCAACGCCCCCCGGGTGAAGCTGGAGGCGACACGGGCGCTGGGGGCGGAGATCGTGCTCTACGACCGCCCCGGCGAGGACCGCGATGAAGTGGCCGCGAGAGAGATCGAGCGGCGCGGTGCGGTACTGGTCCATGCGTTCGGCGACCCCTGGGTTATCGAGGGGCAGGGAAGCGCGGGCGTCGAGATCGAGGCACAGCTTGGCCGCACCCCTTCGCGGCTGGTAGTGTGCTGCGGTGGCGGCGGATTGGCGGCCGGTCTCGCCCTCGCCTGTCCGGACAGCGCGATTCACGTGGTCGAACCCGACGGGTGGGACATGGTCGGTCGGGCCATCGCAAGCGGCGAGATCGTGCGTGTGGGCAACAATCCGCCCCCGACGATCTGCGACGCGCTGCAGCCCGATGCGACGAAAGAGATCAATCTCGCCGTGCTTTCAGGCCGCGCAGAACCGGGCGTGACGGTGACCGACGAAGAAGTGCGGGAGGCGCAGCGCTTCGCCTTCGCGAGGCTCAACCTGGTTGCCGAACCGGGTGGCGCCGCCGCGCTGGCCGCGGCGCTTGCCGAAAAAGTGCCTGTGGACGAGGATACCGTTATCTTGCTCACCGGCGGCAATACCGACGCTGCAAGCTTTGCCGCGACACTGGTCGATACATAGTTGCGTTTGACAATCGATCCTGCGGCCCGCAATCCTTCGGGCTGAGATCGAGAGGGGAGAATTCGACAATGCAAGCCCAGATGCTCGCACCTGCCGCAGTGCTCGTGGCATGGTCGCTCGTCATGCTGTTTTGGATGGCCTTCACGCGCTTTCCCGCGCTGGCAAAGGTCGGCATCGCTGTCGGCAATGCGCCGGCCGGTGTGCGCGGGCAGGATAGCGAAGCCGCGCTGCCGCCGCAGGTGAACTGGAAATCGCACAATTACACGCATCTGATGGAACAGCCCACGGTCTTCTACGCGGCCGTGGTCATCATCGCGATCATGGGGCCGAGCGCCGGAGACGCACTGGCGGCGTGGATCTATGTCGGCCTCAGGATCGTCCACTCGATCTGGCAGGCGACGGTGAACAAGGTTCCCGTCCGCTTCATGCTCTTCCTGGCAGGATCGCTGGTGCTGGTCTTCCTCGCCTACCGTGCCCTATCGCTGACCCTCTTCCACGACCCCGGCCTCGCGCCGGCCTGACGGAGTTCCCGACCGATGATCGAATCGCAAATCCTGCAGCCCGTCGTTGCGCTCATGGTATGGACCATGATTATGTGGCTGTGGATGTATGCCACCCGCATCCCGGCAATGTCCGAAGCGGGGATCGAGCCCAACGATGCGCGCCGGACCAAGAAGCTCGACGAGGAATTGCCCGACGAAGTCCAGTGGAAAGCGCATAATTACAACCACCTGCATGAGGCACCGACCGTCTTTTATGCGGTTGCGTTGCTGCTGGCATTGGTCGGATCGGGCGACGGGATGAACGCGCTGGTAGCGTGGATTTACGTCGGTCTCAGGGTGATCCACTCGCTGGTGCAGGCGACCGCAAATGTCGTGATGGTGCGCTTCGTGCTCTACGCGCTGTCGAGCGTGGCGCTGATGGTGCTGATCTTCCACGCCGCCATCGTGGTGTTCGACATCCATTTGTGATGCTGCATGCGCCCCCGCGCAGGCGGGGGCCTCCGCCTGAGTAGATTGTCGCTCTCAGCCGGACCTACCCGCAGGCGGGGGGGGTCATTCCGCCGCTTCGCGCTCCGCCACATCGAGCGTGGCGAGGAAACGCTCGGCATCGAGCGCGGCCATGCACCCCATACCGGCCGCGGTCACCGCCTGGCGATAGGTATGGTCGGTCACGTCACCGGCCGCGAAGACGCCGGGGATTTCGGTCTTGGGTGAGCCGGGCTCGGTCAGCAGGTAGCCGCCCTCGTCCATCGGCAGCTTGCCCTTGAACAGCTCGGTTGCGGGCGCATGGCCGATGGCGACGAAAGCGCCGTCGACTTCCAGCGTGCTGTCTTCGCCGGTCACCGTATCGCGCAGGTTGAGATGGCCGAGCGCGCCGGTCGGTCCGGCCTCGAAGCTCTCGACCGTCTTGTTCCAGACGCACGTGATCTTGGGATGGTTGAGCAGGCGCTCCTGCAGGATCTTCTCCGCGCGCAGCTCGTCGCGGCGGTGGATCAGCGTGACGTCGTCCGAATGGTTGGTAAGATAAAGCGCTTCCTCGACCGCGGTATTGCCGCCGCCGATCACCGCAACCTTCTTGCCGCGATAGAAGAACCCGTCGCAAGTGGCGCAGGCGGACACGCCCTTGCCGCCCAGTTCCTGTTCGCCCGGAACGCCGAGCCATTTGGCCTGAGCGCCGGTGCAGATCACCAGCACGTCGGCGATATATTCGTCGCCGCTGTCGCCCACCGCCTTGAACGGCGAGCCCTGGGACAGATCGACATCGACGATCGTATCCCACATCATCCGCGTGCCGACGTGTTCGGCCTGTTTCTGCATCTGCTCCATCAGCCAGGGTCCCTGGATGACATCGGCGAAGCCGGGATAGTTCTCGACATCGGTGGTAATCGTCAGCTGGCCGCCCGGTTGGAGGCCCTGCACCACGATCGGCTCCATCATCGCGCGCGCGCCGTAAATGGCGGCGGAGTATCCCGCAGGGCCAGAGCCGATGATGAGCATTTTGGTGCGATGGGTAGCCATGTCGTCAAATCCGTCAGTCTGAAAAGGTATCGCGGCTATATGGGAACCGCCGAACCGAGAGTCACGCCACGAAGCGTGCAATCAGCGCATCGCGCAGTGCGTCATCCACACCTATCGCCCGTTCGAGATAGCCATCGAAGCTGCCATGCCGCTGGCCAGCGATCTCGAGGTAGCGGTCGAGATATTCCTCGCGCACGCCGAGCAGGTCCTTCGCCGCGCCTTCGTCGAGCTTGCGGCCGAGCCGCGCCTCTATCCCCGGGAGCGACTGGCGCGCGAGAACATCGAAGGTCGGGCTGTCATTGGTGCGCAGAAATTCGCGGCGCTGGTCGTCTTCCGACACGCCGAGAATATGCAGCAGCATGGTCGCGGCCACGCCGGTGCGGTCCTTACCGGCATAACAGTGGACCAGGCTCGCGCCCTCCCGCTCCACCAGGATGTTGAGATAGCGGCCGAACATGTCGATCATCGCCGGATTGTCGGGCATCCTAGTATAGACCGCCAGCATCCGTTCGCGCGCGAAGTCGGAAGCGGTCGTGTCCGGTTCGATATCCATATGCGGCGGGCTGCTGGTCGTCTCCCCCTCATAGAAGACCACTTCGCCATCGAAGCCCTCGACCCGGCGGCAGGGATGGGCCGAACGCTCGCTTTGCCCGCGCAAATCGACAACCGTGTGGATGCCGAGCGGGGCGATGGCCGAAAGGTCCGTATCGGTGGCCTCGACATGGTGGCCCGAGCGGTAGAGCAGGCCGGTGCGCACCGTCCCGCCGCCGCGCGTCTTCCAGCCGCCGTAATCGCGGAAATTGTGGATGCCCTGGGTGTCGAGAAATGCGTCGCGAATCATGCGCGGGACGGTGGCAGCCGCGCAGGGTATGCGCAATCGCGCAGCGGACCGGGCCTTACGAAAGGTCGCGCAGGAAGTTCGCGGTCCAGTGCTGCACATTGTCGTCGCGCACCGTCGCGATCATCTTCTCATAGCGGCTCTTGCGCTCTTCGAGCGGCATGTCGAGCGCGGTGCGTATGGCATGGTCGATATCGTCGGGACTGTGCGGATTGACCAGCACGGCGTCGGGCAATTGCGCGGCGGCTCCGGCGAAACGCGACAGGATCAGCACTCCGGGGTCCTCCGGGTCCTGCGCCGCGACATATTCCTTGGCGACGAGGTTCATCCCGTCGCGCAAGGGAGTGACGAGGCCGATCTTCGCGGCGCGGAAGAAGCCGAACAGCTCGGCATGGCTGTAACCGCGATTGACGTAGCGGATCGGCACCATGTCGACCTCGCTGCGCGCGCCATTGATCTGGCCGCATTTCTGTTCGAGTTCGGCGCGGATCGCCTGATAGCTCTCGACGTCCTCACGACTGGGCGGCGCGATCTGGATGAAGACAAGATCGCGCACGCGCTCGGGATTTCTTTCGAACAAACGGCCGATCCCGTCGATACGTTCGGGCAACCCCTTGGAATAATCGAGCCGGTCGACCCCGATCATCGCGGTGCGGCGACGCGTCGAACTGAGCAAGCGTTGCTGTGCCTGCCGCGCGTCACCCGTTTCACCGAGCCGGGAGAAATGATCCCAATCGATGCCGATGGGATAGGCGCGCGCCAGCGTGGTGCGCCCTTCGAACGTGACCGCGCCGCTCGCCTTGTCGACCTGGGCGCCAAGCTCGTTCTCGCAATAGTGCAGAAAGCTGTCGAGCCACTCCTCGGTCTGGAAGCCGACCACGTCGTAATACAGCAGCGTGCGCACCAGCCGCTCGTGATAAGGCAGCGACACGAAAAGGCGCGTGGGCGGCCACGGAATGTGGAGGAAGAAGCCGATCCGGTTCTTCAACCCGCGCGAGCGCAGCCGTTCGCCCAGCGGGATCAGGTGATAGTCGTGGACCCACACGACATCCTCAGGCTCGATCAGCGGCGCGGACAGTTCGGCAAACCGTTCGTTGACCCGCTCGTAGCCCTTGCCCGTCTCGCGCTCATATTCGGCAAGATCGAGGCGATAATGGAACAGCGGCCAGAGTGTCGAATTGGCATAGCCGTTGTAATATTCATCGATATCGCGCTGCGAGAGGTCGATCGTGGCGGTGGTCACGCCATCGCTGGTCTGCGTGTCGATATGGCCGGTCCGCCCGGAACCGCTTTCCTGTCCGGACCAGCCGAACCACAGGCCCTTGCGCGATTTCAGCGCCGCGTGGAGCGCACCTGCAAGACCGCCCTGCGCCCCGGCCGCGCCGCGCGCTTTGGGCACCGCGACGCGGTTCGAGATGACGACAAGGCGGGGATCGGTGCTCAGCGCACTTCGCTCCAGGGTTTGCTCAACAGTCCGGCACAATTGATAATACCAACCAGCGAGTAGGTCTGCGGGAAGTTCCCCCACAGCTCGCCGGTTTCGTAATCCAGATCTTCGCTAAGCAGTCCCGAACTGGTCGTGTGGCTGAGCATCGAGCAGAAGATCTCGCGCGCTTCCTCCCGGCGACCGACCAGGCCGAGCGCCTCGATCAGCCAGAACGTGCAGACATTGAAGGCGGTCTCGGGCGTGCCGAAATCGTCTTCGGCGGCGTAGCGCAGCATGTGGTCGCCCCGCCGCAGGTCACGTTCGATAGCGGCGAAGGTTTTCAGAAAGCGCTCGTCGTCCGGCTTGAGATAGCGCAGTTCGACCAGTTGCAGCAGGCTGGCATCGAGATAACCGTTTTCGAAACTGGCTCCATAATGCTGACCCTGCTTCTTCCAGGCATTCGCCTCGATAGTCGCCCGGATCGCTTCGGCGCGCTTCTGCCAGAAAACCACCCGATCGCCTTTGCCCAGAGTCGCGGCGACATTGGCAAGCCGGTCGCACGCCGCCCAGCACATCACGGCCGAATAGGTGTGCACTTCCTGCCGGGTGCGAAATTCCCACAGGCCGGCATCGGGCTTGTCATGCTTGGTCCAGGCTGCTTCGCCCACCTCTTCGAGATGCGCGAAATCGCGCTCGTCGGCCATGCGCAGCAGACGTGTGTCGAAGAAGGCCTGGGCGGTCGGCATGACGATCTGGCCGTAGCAATCGTACTGCACCTGTTTGTAGGCGGCATTGCCCACGCGGACCGGCCCCATGCCGCGATACCCGGCCAGGTGTTCAGCCTCGAATTCGTGAAGGTCGTCGGCACCCATGACCGAATAGAGCGGCTGGATCTGCCCCCCGCGCGCCTGGTCGACGATATTGCGCAAATAGGCGAGGTACTTCTCCAGCACGTCGAGCGCGCCGAGCCGATTGAGTGCCTGCACCGTGTAATAGCTGTCGCGTATCCAGCAATAGCGATAGTCCCAGTTGCGCTGGCTGTTCGCCGCTTCGGGGATCGAGGTGGTCAGCGCGGCGACGATCGCACCGGTTTCCTCGTGCTGGCACAGCTTGAGCGCGATCGCGGCGCGGATCACCTCTTCCTGCCATTCGAGCGGGATGTGCAGGCCGCGCACCCAGTGCCGCCAGTACCGCGCGGTCATCGCCTCCATCCGGCGCACCTCGTCGCGAATGTTGCCGACGAAGGGTTCGTCCGGACCCAGGAAGAAATGCTGGTCGCTCTCCACGCGGTAGCTGCGCCCTTCGAGGACGTAGCCGACAGGCGCATCGGTCGACAGGCGCAAGGCCTGCGGGCCGATCAGGTAGCGGACGTGATTGGTGCCATTGGTGGTTGCGGCCAGCCCCGCCCCGTAATTCTTCATCGGCGCGACCACCACACGCATGCGCGGGGCGCCGGCCACGGCCCGCACGATACGGGCATAGGCTACGGGCCGGTACATCCGGCCCGAACGTTCGAAACGCGGCGCGAAATCGTGAATTTCAACCGCACTGCCATCCTCACTCTCGAGACGGGTTACCAGAATCGCGGTGTTGCGTTCGTAGCGCTGTGTGGCCCTGGTCTGGCCTTCGAGTTCGAAGCGCCAAATGCCCCGGTCACGCGTACCGCCATTGAGCAGCGCGCAAAACACCGGATCGCCATCGACCCGCGGGACGCACCCCCAGACGAAGGCGCCCTCGCGATCCACCAGCGCGCTGACCTGGCAATTGCCGATGGGGGATAGCTCGAGATCGGCCTGCATCATATCTCCAACCAATGGTGCACTGCAGCAACATTGTCGAGCCTGTATCGTGCCCGCTCGCTGTGCCGTTCGCCGACGGCGATGCCGAAACCGCCGTAATCGGCCACACCTGCAAAGCCATCCTCATCGGTTACATCGTCGCCGATGAACAGCGGCATGGCGCCGATGAAGGGCGGTTCTTCCATGAACGCCTCCACGGCGCCCCGTTTGCTGGCACCGGGTCGGACCAGTTCGGCCACTGCTTTGCCGCGTTTGACGGCCAGCCCGTGCGCGGCGGCAAGATCGGCAACGAAGGCCTGCGCTTGCTTTTCGCATTGGAGCCGCTGGCGATAATGCAGCGCCCCGCCATGGGCCTTGGGTTCGTAACGCAAGCCGTGATCCCGGGCAAAACTGCGCAGCTTCGCAATCACCTCGTCCGGCAACGGTTCGGGCATCTCTCCCGCGGGACGCCCGTCGGCATAGATTCGGTCCAGGCCGTGCGATCCGGCCCGCGCTAGGTCGAGCCGGCCCAGATGCCGTTCCACATCATCAAGCGCGCGCCCACTGACCAGCGCCAACCGGCCCTCCAGCCTGTCACGCAGCGACCTCAGGCGATCGCCCAGATCCGGGGGAACGACGATAGCATCGGGATCGGGTGCGATCTCGACCAGTGTTCCGTCGAAATCGAGAAATACCGCCAGGGAACCCTGCGAAAGCAGTGTGCCCATTGGCGGAGGTGGGGGAAGCGCGGTCGAACGGTCCATCGATGGCAGGCCTAGCGGCTCGTGCTGCGCGATCCAACGGCGGATTTTACGAAATCGTATCCTCGACGCGGGGGAAGAGGATCAGGGTATTGTCCTCCACCCGCCACGATCCCAGCCGCGCAAGCACATTCATGCCGATGACGTTGAAATCCCCGAAACTTTCCACAATCGCCGCGTCGGTGCCGCTGGCGCTGACATTGCCGAAAGTGAGGCTGTCGACCGTGGCGACATGGGCCTGGACCGTGCCATTGGCCGTGCCGAGCATGATCGGAATACCGCCGCGGCGCGGTTCAAGCCCCGCGCGTTCGGCCAATGGCGCGGATATCGCAGTCAACGTGGCGCCGGTATCGATCATGAAATTGCCGGGCACGCCATTGACCTCGGCACGCAC
>CAMYIQ010000083.1 GCA_947258465.1 uncultured Erythrobacter sp. | reverse complement strand
TCCCTTCTTCCGCGAAGCGCGCGCAGGTCGGGCAGGTCAGCGAAGCATATTCCACCACCTTGATCGGCGCGTCGGGATTGCCGATCATGTAACCGTCCATATCGGTAACGGTCACCGTGTCGCGCCATTCGGTCCCTTCGGGTGCGGGAATGGCGGCGATCGCTTCGCCGGCGATTTCGCCTGTTTCCTCGGCACCCGAACCGCAGGCGGCAAGCGCGAGGGCGATCGGTGCGGCTAGAGCGAAACGCAGGGTTTTGGTCATCGGAATCCTCTTGTTTGGACTGGGAGGCTAGGTCAGGGGGGACGACGAAGGGAAGGCGCGCCAGTGCCTATCCACAGGCCTTTCCCCCGAAAAACCGGTCCGCCCGGCTTCAGAACACGTCTGCGAGATGCTTTTCGAGGCTGAGCCAGTCATGCGTGCCTTCGAGCAGTTCGCCATCGAGGACGAAGCTGGGAGTGCCGGTGAGGCCGTATTTCTCGACATCGGCGGCGGACGTATCGGCCATCGCATGGGCTTTCGCTTCGTCCGAAAGGCAACGGTCGAGCTCGGCGCGGCCATAGCCGCGCGTTTCCATGATATCGTAGAAATCGAGATCGCTGGCGATCGCCTGTAGCCGCGCGGGGAGCGAGCCGAATTGCCAGCGCGAGCGCTGCGCCTGCGTGGCCTTGGCGGCTTTCCCCATCCATTCGTCGAAACGATACATGATCGCTTCGTGATTGCCGCCGAACTTGCTGGCATCGCCGCAATGGGTCAGCAGGGCCGCTGACAGATCCACCGGATCACGGATCAGGTGGCGGATTTCGTAGCTGATGCGACCGCTCGGGACATAGGCCACTTTGATCGCGCCTTCGCCATTGCGCGCGAAGGTGGCGCAGTGCGAGCAGGTATAGCTCATGAATTCGATCAGCTTACTGTCCGCATCCGGATTGCCGAACAAGTGCCCGCCATCGGTTTCGGCCAGCATGCTGCCCCAATTTCCGCCGGGAAGGATCAGCCGTTCCTGCGCGCTCGCACTCAGAGCGAGCGTTCCAACGCCCAGCAGGGCAAGGCCCTTCAGCACCATGCTTTTGATTTTCACGTGTTCTCGTTCCCGTCTTCTTGCGATCCGAGACTGCGGGCCAGCGATTCCAGCACTGTCCTCAATTCGGGATCCCCAATATCGCGCAGGCTGTCGCCCAATTCCATCGGAATCGGTTTGAGCGATGGCGGCGCCTTCGGCCTGTTCCTGTCAGGCGGTGGCTTAACCTGGCCTTGCCGCAGCTTGATGCGGGCAATGGCGCGGTAGCCGAAAAACCGGTTCACCCGGTCGACGATTTCGGGGATCACCTGCTGCACCAAAGGCGCATGCGCAGGCTTGACCACCAGATGCATGATGCCTTCGGATTTCTCCCCCGGGGGGAAGCGAATCATTTCGGGAGTGCACACCCTCGCATGGGTCTCGCCGACGATTTCCGGCCAGCGGCTCACCACCGAGCTCTGGACGAAGCCGAAGCGGCGGAACGCGCTGCGCCCGATTTGCGGCATCAGATCGCTGATCGGTTTGGCCCCGCCCCCGCGCGGGCGCTGGTATTTGCGGGTGGTTTTCTTGCGGTCTGCCGGTTCGCCACCCGAAGCCGACGCAGGGCCTGTCGTCCGTTTTCCCGAGGCCCCACGGCCCGATTTCGGCTTGTCGCTTTCCATTACACGAACCGTCATGCCATAGGCGGGCCGTGACCGCCACCGTCTCCTATAGACTGCTCGACTGGTACGATGCGCATGCACGCGATTTGCCGTGGCGCGCGCGGCCCGGAGCGCCGCCACCCGATCCGTATCGCGTATGGTTGTCGGAAATAATGCTCCAGCAAACCACCGTGGCGGCGGTAAAGCCCTATTTCGAAGCCTTCATCTCGCGCTGGCCCACGATCGAGGCGCTTGCCGCGGCTCCGCAGGAGGACGTCATGGCGGCATGGGCGGGGCTGGGATATTATTCGCGCGCGCGCAATCTGGTGAAATGTGCGGGAGAGGTGGCGCAGCGTGGCGGATTTCCGACGACGGAAGGGGAGCTGCGCGAACTGCCGGGACTGGGAGCCTATACCGCTGCAGCCGTGGCCGCGATCGCCTTCGATAGGCGCGCGGTGGTGGTCGATGCCAATGTCGAGCGGGTAGTCGCCCGGCTCTTTGCCATCGAAGACCCGCTACCGGCTGCGCGCAAGGCGATCCGCGCGGCAGCCGGTGAGATTACGCCGGAGAAGCGCGCTGGCGATTTCGCGCAGGCGATGATGGATTTGGGTTCCGGAATCTGCATCACACGCGATCCCAAATGCCTGCTTTGCCCGCTGAGCGCAGATTGTCGGGCTCGTGCGACGGGCGATCCGGCGCGGTTCCCGGTCAAGGCCCCGAAAAAGGCCAAGCCCGTGCGTCAGGGGCGTGCCTATTGGATCGAGCGGGAGAACGCCGTGTGGCTGATCCGGCGCGAAGGCAAGGGGATGCTCGGCGGGATGCGCGCGCTGCCCGACGATGGCTGGAGTGCGCGCGGCGATGGCTTGGGAGAGCCGCCGTTGGCCGGGGACTGGGAGAGCGCGGGAATGGTCCGACACACCTTCACCCATTTCGCGCTCGAACTGTCGGTGCAGGTGCAGCGTGATGCAGCGCAGCCTAACGGCGAAGGTGAATGGTGGTCACTCGACATGCTCGACGAAGCGGGCCTGCCGACTCTCTTCGCCAAGGCCGCCCGGCTGGCCGTGTCGTGATTCCCCACGCAGGCGGTGGTCTCAGGCCACGACGCGCTCGACCGCCTGAGGCTCCCGCCCGTGGGGGAGATCAATCGTCAGAAAATCCCGCCGCCCAGCGTCAGCCGCACCGCTGCGATCAGCAGTACGATCAGGCAGAAATTGCGTCCGCCATTGCTCGACGAAAGCTGGCCGAGCACCACGCCGACCGCGATCAGCGGCAGCGCGAGCCAGTTGGCCCAGCCGAGAAGGGGGATGGTCGCCGGAATGACGACGACGAGCGAGACGATCCCGAACAGGATGGAGAGCAGATTGAGCATGTGTTCTATATGGTTAGGACACTGGCTGATTGCAACAGTTTCGATTGGCAATTGACGCTCTGCCGTCGCTCCCGCACAAACCCGCCGATCAAAAATCCGGAGAGACACGAATGGCCTATCGCACCTTCGATACCCCGCAGATGTCCCGCCGCGCACTGCTGCGCGGAGGTGCCTGGCTCACTGCCGGAGCGGCACTGGCCGGGGCGCCGATGGGTCGATTGGCCGTGGCCCGCGAGTATGGGGCGAACTGGCGCAATGTCACCGCAATGGTCGATACCTATGTAACCGAGCGCAAGGTCGCCAACATGATTGCCGCGCTGGGCTGGGGACGGCAGGACCCGCTCTATATCGCGCGCGGGACGCTGGCTCTGGGCGGGGCGAGCAAGGTGGATGCCGACAGCCTCTATCGCATTTATTCGATGACCAAGCCGATCACCGGCATGGCCGCGATGATGCTGATCGAGGAGGGCCGCCTCGGGCTCGACCAGCCGATCGCCGAATTGCTGCCTGCCTATGCGAACATGCAGGTGCAGCGGACTTATGACGGGTCGCTGACCGATCTGGTCCCGGCCGAACGCCCGATCACCGTGCGCCAACTGCTTACGCATACTGCGGGGCTGGGCTACAATATCGTGCAGAAGGGGCCGATCAGTGCCGCCTACACCGAACAGGGTCTGATCCCGGGGCAGGTCAGCCGTCTGCCAATTCCTGGTCTTGGCCGGGGTAAAGCAGTCACCGGGCTCGACACTTTCGCCGATCGCCTCGCCAAACTGCCACTGGTGCTGCAACCGGGCACCAAATGGAGCTATTCGGTCGGCCTCGACCTGCTCGGCCGGGTGATCGAGGTCGCCAGCGGCATGGCGTTCGACGAATTCTTGCGCACGCAGATCTTCGAACCGGCGGGCATGACCAGCACGTTCTTTACCGTTCCCGAAAGCGAGGTCGGGCGCTTTACAACCAATTACGGTATCATGAACTCCATGCCGCTGCCGATGGACCCGGCCAGGGCCTCGATCTATCTCGACGAGCCCCCCTTTCCCTTTGGCGGGGCGGGGCTGGTTTCGTCCGCGCGCGATTACGATCGCTTCCTCAAAATGCTGCTCGGCTACGGCACGATCGATGGCAAGCGCGTGATGGGCGAACTTGCCGTGCGTGTGGGCACGTCGAACCTGTTGCCCGCCACCGCGACGACCGAGGGCACCTGGGTCGAAGGGCAGGGCTTCGGCGCGGGCGGCCGCGTGACCGATGGCGCCTATGGCTGGGGCGGGGCGGCGGGGACGGTTGCCTTCGTCAACTTCAAGGCCGGCCTGCGCGCCACCCTGATGACACAATATATGCCATCCGAAGCCTATCCGATCCACACCGGCTTCCCCGCCGCAGTGGCCAAGGATCTGGCCGCGATGCAAGCCGCGAAGGCATAACCGATGCTCGCATTTACCGGCTCGCGCCTCGACCGCGCCGACCACGCCCGCGCCGATCCCGAACGGCTGGCGGGTTATATGAACTGGAAAGCGCGGGTGCTCGCGCTGGACGGGCTGATGCCTGCGATCGGTGAAGACGGCGGGCTGGTTTGGGGCACGCTGGCCGATGTGCCGGAGGATGCCGAACTGTGCTTTTTGGGGCTCGACGAGGGCAAGCCCTGCTTCGCCGCCGTCCCGCCCCAGGGCGATGCCAGCCCGCGCATGGCCAATCCGCAGCTCTGGTCGCTGATGGCGACGCTCCGGCCCGACGATCTCGCCATCTATGGCGGTGCGCGCAGCCTGACCGATTGGCACGCGCGGCACCGTTTCTGCGCGGCCTGCGGGGGCGATACGAAACTCGCCAAGGGCGGATGGCAGCGCAATTGCACTGCATGCGGCGCAAGCCATTTCCCGCGCACCGACCCGATCGCGATCATGCTGGTCGAATATGGTGGCAAGCTGATGCTGGGCCGCGGTCTCGGCTGGCCCGAAGGCAGCTTTTCCGCACTCGCCGGTTTCGTCGAGCCGGGCGAGAGTATCGAAGAAGCGGTCAATCGCGAAGTGCTGGAAGAGGCGGGCATCACGGTGCGCGATGTCTCCTACATTGCCAGCCAGCCCTGGCCGTTTCCGAGCCAGCTAATGATCGGCTGCCACAGCCATGCCGACAGCGACGCGTTGACCATCGACGAGACCGAATTGGCCGAGATCAACTTCTACACACGCGAGGAAGTGGAGGCGGCGCTGGCCGGTAACGGCCCGTTCCGCTGTCCGCCGCGCCATGCTATCGCGCATCATCTGATACAGTGGTGGGTGAAAAGATGAGCGAGCCGAGAACCTTGCGGATCGATATTTGGTCCGATGTCATGTGCCCCTGGTGCCTGGTCGGCTGGGGGTCCCTGCAAAGGGGGCTCGAACTGCTCGATGGCGAGATCGAGGCGGACATTCGCTGGCATGCCTTCGAACTCAATCCGGATATGCCGCCCGAAGGCGAGGAGAGCACTGCGCATATCGCGCGCAAATACGGTTCCACCCCCGAACAGTCCAAGGCGGTGCAGGGCCGTATGCGCGAGGCTGCCCAGAATGCGGGTGTGTCGCTCGATTACGACGGCCCCGATCCCGAACCGCAGCGCTGGATGTGGAACACTTTCGACGCGCACAAGCTGCTGACCTGGGCGGGCGAGGAGCATGGGGCGGCCAGGCAGACCGAACTCAAGCTCGCGCTGTTCCGGGCGCATTTCAACGAGCGGCGCAAGATTGCGGATCACGACGTGCTGCTCGACGTGGCGGAGGCTGCCGGTTTCGACCGTGCGGGCGCAGAAGCCGCGCTCGCCAGCGAGGAGCTCGCGCATAAGGTCCGCGCCGAAGAACGTGCCGCTTGGGATCTCAACATTACCGGCGTGCCCGCAATGGTGGTGGAGAACAAGTTCATGATCCCCGGTGCCCAGCCACCCGAAGCTTATGCCGATGCGCTGCGGCGCGTGGCGGAGAAGGCGGCGGCTTGAAATTCCTGGGAGGCAATGAAGCCGAGAGAGCTGGAAGGGCATTCGCGCAGCAATTCGAGAACAGTCCAGATGGCTGGCGCTTTCGCCGGAATATGCGTGAAGCACCACGTCCAGTCAGCGAAGCTGAAGTGAACGCGTATATTGCCAATTACAGATCTCAGTTCCTCCGACTGGTTGTCGGTGCAACTGCAACTGTCTTCGTTGTGGTGCTCGCAATGGCATCTTCGATGCCAAGTGTTCTGGATGGCCCAGCTATCTATGTTTTGGTCGGCACATCCGTTCTCGGTATTCTTGTAGGCCATCGCTGGATTTGGAACGCGCCAGCTCGCGATTTGGAGGACAGGCCAGTTCTCGGACAGGAAATCTCTCGTGCTGATTTTTCACGACAATTTCTGCGCAATACACCAATCAGAACTTTTCTCGCGTCGATTGGTATCGGTTTCGCCTTCGCCTATTCCGGCTGGAGTTCGGTAGGGGCGGAACCTCTCACGCCCTTTCTACTAATTTCCATTGGCGTGGCGCTCCGCAGTCCAGCTTGTCAGAAAGATACTTCTCGAACGGTCACGCTAGATAAGGCCCAAGCGTTCCAGCTTTCCCGCCAGCTTGCCCGGCAGCGCGTCACCGATGTCCTCTCCCGGCGCTAGGTCGCGCGGCGGGTCGCCCTTGAGATAGCGCCAGCCCTGGTGGGCGCGCTTGGGGCGAGGGTGAACGCGGATCAGTTCCGGCTCGAGGTCGATCGACCAGCGCCCGTCCTTGGTCTCGCTGAAGCCGAGGATTTCGCTGCGCGCGACGATGGCGTGCTGGAAAATCCAGTAGAGCGAGCCGCCGATACACTGTTCCCATTTGGTCGGGCGATAGCGTGTGGTCAGGTTGGGGCTGCGCCGCTGTGCATACCAGCTCTCGATATCGCCATAGCTTTGCGCACCGAAAGCGATCTTGGTCAGGTTGAGCGGCATGGGAGTGAGATAGACACTCTCACCCAACCATCAACCCGTTCGTGTCGAGCGAGGTCGAGAAACAAGATGCTGAGCTGGGTTTCCCGTATCTCGACTTCGCTCGATACGAACGGAGGTTCACACCACTTGCAGCGCCACGGCGAGGCCGAGGAAAGCGAAAAAGCCCATCGAATCGGTGATCATCGTCACGAACACGCTGCTTGCCACTGCCGGGTCCTGATCGAGCCGGTCGAAGGCCACCGGCACCAGCACCCCGGCAAGGCCCGCAATCACTACGTTGATCACCATCGCCAGCGCGATCACGCCGCCGAGCATCGGGGTGAAGATCGCGCCCGTAGCCAGGCCGATCAGCACCGCGATGGTCACGCCGTTCAGGAGTGCGACACGCATCTCGCGCATCAGGATACGCCGCGTGTTGCTGCGGGTGAGCTGGTTGGTGGCGATGGCGCGCACGGTCACCGCCATGGTCTGCGTGCCCGCATTTCCGCCGATGCTGGCGACGATGGGCATAAGGATGGCGAGCGCCACAAGCTTCTCGATCGCCGCGCCGAACAGGGCGATGATCAGCGACGCGAACAACGCTGTTCCAAGGTTCGCCACCAGCCAGCGCACGCGCGCGGAATAGGCTTCGCGGATCGGCTCGTTGATGTCGCCTTCGCCCGCGCCCGACATGAGCAGCGCATCCTCGCCCGCCTCTTCGGAGATGATATGGACCACGTCGTCCACCGTCATCTGGCCGACCAGCCGCTCGTTCTCGTCGACCACGGCGGCGCTGATGAGGTTATACTTCTGAAACATCAGCCCGACCTCTTCCTGGTCGAGCGTGACCGGGATCAGCGTCTGGTCGCGCTTCATCACATCGGCCAGCGGGATCGCGCGCGGCGCGCGCAGCACCCAAGAAAGCGCGCAGGTGCCGACCGGATGATGCTTCTCGTCGACCACGAAGATTTCGTAAAATTCGTCGGGCAGGTCGCGCCCATCGCGCAGGTAATCGATGAGATCGCCGACCGTCAGATGTTCGGGCACTGCGACGAAATCGCGGCTCATCAAGCGGCCGGCAGTCTCTTCGGGATAGGACAGCGCAGACTGGATCGCGATCCGGTCCTCGACTTCGACTTCGGCCAGGATGGCGCGCTGATCGGCCTCGTCGAGGTCTTCGATGAGCTGAACGGCGTCGTCGGTCTCGAGCTGGTCGACGATCTGCGCCACCGCTTCCGGCGGCAGCGCTTCCATCATGGTCTCGCGGACATAGTCGTTGAGTTCGGCGACGACCTCGGAGGTCATCAGATCGGTGATCGCCGCTGCGAGCTGGTAACGCTCGTCGCGCTCGAACAGTTCGAGAAGGTCGGCGATATCGGCCGGGTGAAGCGGTTCGACCAGCTCGTAAACTGCCTTGACGTCCCCTTCGTCGAGCGCATCCTCGACCGAGCGGACAAATTCGGGCTTGAGCGTGTTCTCTTCGTCCATCCGCTCGTCGTCGATCCGGTCGTCCGGACGCGCTTCTTCCTCCGGCTCACGGGCCAGCAGGAAACCGTCGTCGTCGAGGGGGCGGTTGCTCTCGCTCATGCCCAGCGGTCTAGGCGGGCGGGGCTGGATTGCAAGCAACGGGTGACAGGCCGCCCACAATCCCTATGTAGGCGCCAGCAAATTCACAGGAGAAACGACCGATGGCCGACAAGCTGACTTTCACTCTCGATACCGGCGACGGCGAAAACAAGGACGTGGTGATCAAGCTGCGCCCGGATCTGGCCCCCGGCCATGTCGAGCGCATCACCGAGCTAGCGGGCGAGGGCTTCTATGACGGTGTCGTGTTCCACCGCGTGATCCCCGGCTTCATGGCGCAGGGCGGCGATCCGACCGGCACCGGCATGGGCGGCAGCGAGAAGCCCGATCTCAAGGCCGAATTCAACGCCGAACCGCACACCCGCGGCACCTGCTCGATGGCCCGCACCCAGGTGCCCGACAGCGCCAACAGCCAGTTCTTCATCTGCTTCGACGATGCCGAATTCCTCGACGGCCAGTACACCGTCTGGGGCCAGGTCGAAAGCGGCATGGAACACATCGATGCCCTGCCCAAGGGCGAGCCGCCGGCAGAGCCGGGCAAGATCGTGAAGGCGGTTGTTTCCTGATACCACTATCTACCGTCACCCCGGCCACCGAGCCGGGGTCAGCTAACTTCTGGAGTGACCGAAGAGAAGCTGGACCCCGGATCAAGTCCGGGGTGACGAAAAGGTATGTTTCGGCTAAAGCGCCCACTCCCATGAAACCGACCAATTCCCCCAAGACCTACAGGGTCAAGAGCTTCGGCTGCCAGATGAACGTCTATGACGGCGAGCGTATGGCCGAGATGCTGGGCGAGCAGGGCATCGTGCCGGCGCCCGAGGGCGAGGATGCCGACCTCGTCGTGCTCAATACCTGCCACATCCGCGAGAAGGCGGCGGAGAAGGTCTATTCGGATATCGGCCGTATCTCCAAGGCGGGCGTCGAGGCTGGCAAACAGCCGCTGATCGCGGTCGCGGGCTGCGTTGCGCAGGCCGAGGGCGAGGAGATCATGAAGCGCTCTCCGGCGGTCAGCATGGTCGTCGGCCCGCAGGCCTATCACCGGCTTCCCGAGATGCTCGACAAGGCGGTGAAGGGCGAGCGGGCGACCGATACCGACATGCCCGCCATCGCCAAGTTCGCCGCGCTGCCCGAACGCCGCCGGACCAACCCGGCCAGCTTCCTCACCATTCAGGAAGGGTGCGACAAATTCTGCACCTATTGCGTGGTGCCCTATACGCGCGGCGCGGAAATATCGCGCCCTTACAGTGACTTGGTGATTGAAGCGAAGAAACTGGTCGATGCGGGCGCGAAGGAAATCACGCTGCTGGGCCAGAACGTCAGCGCATGGAGCGGCGAGAACGACGAGGGCCACCCGGTCGGCCTCGCAGGGCTGATCCGCGACCTTGCGGAAGTCGATGGCCTCGCGCGCATTCGCTACACCACCAGCCACCCGGCCGACATGGACGACGAGCTGATCGCCGCGCATGGCGACACGCCCAAGCTCATGCCCTTCCTCCACCTGCCGGTGCAGGCGGGCAGCGACCGTGTGCTCAAGGCCATGAACCGCAGCCACACGGCGGAAAGCTATCTCAAATTGCTCGAGCGTTTCCGCGCCGCACGGCCGGACCTTGCGCTCTCGGGCGACTTCATCGTCGGCTTCCCCGGCGAGACCGATGCCGAGTTCGAGGAGACCCTCGCGCTGGTCGATGCGGTCAAATACGCGCAGGCCTTTAGCTTCAAATATAGCCCGCGCCCCGGCACACCCGCCGCGACGATGGACGGGCAGGTGGCCAGAGAGGTGATGGACGAACGTCTCCAGCGCCTCCAGGCCGCGCTCAACCGCGACCAGATGGCCTTTAACGAGGCAAGCGTTGGGAAGGCCTGCGAAGTTCTCGTCGAACGCAAGGGCAAACATCCCGGCCAGTGGCTCGGCAAATCGCCCTGGCTCCAGAGCGTCTGGTTCGAAGGCGAGGCCCAGATCGGCGATCTGGTGCAGGTCGAACTGGTCGAGGCCGGCCCCAATTCGCTCGCCGGACAACTGCGCGAGACCGTGGCGGCTTAGCGTCATCCCAGCGAAAGTTGGGATCGCGCGCGACCCCGTGCCAAGCTGACAGCGATCCCAGCTTTCGCTGGGATGACGAAGAGGTGACTTTCCACTGCTGCGTGACGCTCGCTCGCTTGCACGGCTGCGAATGAAGCCTACATTCCGACTCGCAAGCGAAAGGAGCATATGGCTCGCAAACCCGCACCGAAGGATGCCACTGCCTTCACCCCGCCGCCGTCCCCGCAGCGCGAAATCCGCCGGGCACAGGTCGATATCAATTTCGACAATCAGAGCCTGCTCGGGCCGCTGTTCGGTCAGTTCGATGCGAATCTCGTCCAGGTGGAAAACCGTCTCGGCGTGTTCATCGCGGCGCGCGGCAACGAACTGCATATCGAAGGGCCGGAAGACAGCGTGGCGCGTGCGCGCGACGTGCTGAAGGCGATGTATGACAAGCTCGCCATCGGGCAGGATCTCGATCAAGGCGCGATCGAGGCGCTGATCGCCATGTCGGACGAACCCACGCTCGACGGCATTGTCGATGCCGAGCCCAAGGGCCCGCCGATCATGATCCGCACGCGGCGCAAAACCATCGTGCCGCGCAGTGCGATGCAGGCCGTCTATATGCGCAGCCTGGTGCGCGACGACATCATCTTCGCGCTGGGGCCGGCAGGGACGGGCAAGACCTATCTCGCCGTCGCGCAAGCGGTCAGCCAGCTCATCAACGGCAGCGTCCAGCGCCTGATCCTCTCGCGACCGGCGGTCGAGGCGGGCGAAAAGCTCGGCTTTCTGCCCGGCGACATGAAGGAAAAGGTCGATCCCTATCTGCGTCCGCTCTACGACGCGCTTTACGACTGCATGCCGCCCGAACAGGTCGAGCGGCGGCTGGCCTCGGGCGAGATCGAGATCGCGCCGATCGCCTTTATGCGCGGCCGCACACTGGCCGATGCCTTCGTCATCCTCGACGAAGCGCAGAACACCACGCGCGAGCAGATGAAGATGTTCCTCACCCGCTTCGGCCAGAACAGCCGCATGGTGATCTGCGGCGATCCGCGCCAGGTCGATATTCCCGGCGGAGACGGCATGAGCGGGCTGGCCGATGCGGTCGGCAAGCTGGAGGGTGTCGAAGGCTTCGGCACGATCCGCTTCACCGCCGCCGATGTCGTGCGCCACCCGATCGTGGGGCGGATCGTGGAGGCTTACGAAGGGCCGAGCGCCTGATGTAAACCGCCGTTCGTGTCGAGCGAAGTCGAGACACGTCTGCGCCAACGGTTCTCGACTTCGCTCGAACCGAACGGATTTTGGAATTGGAACTGGATATCGACATCGATGGCTGGCCTGGCGGCGAATGGGCCGCACTGGCCGAACGCGCGCAAGAGGCGACCGCAGCGGTCGAACCTGCGCTCGCCAACGCGCGTCTGTCCGCTTCGCTGCTGTTCACCAGTGATGCGGAAGTCCACCAACTCAACAAGGAATGGCGCGGCAAGGACAAGCCGACCAATGTGCTCTCCTTTCCGATGCTGGAGCGCGCCGACTTGCTCGATCTCGCGCCCGAAGGCCCGCCCGAAATGCTGGGCGATTTGGCGCTTGCCTTCGGTACTTGCCAGCGCGAAGCGGCGGAGAAGGGCATCAGCCTCGAGGACCACGCCGCGCACTTGATCGTCCACGGTCTGTTTCATCTCGCGGGCCACGACCATGTCGATTCCGACGAGCAGGCCGAGGCGATGGAAGCGCTCGAAATCGCAGCGCTTGCAAAACTGGGTATCGCGGACCCATATGGGGATCGCAACTGATGGGAGTGCATTGTTAGGGCCATGCCCGATTCGTCATCACCCGCGGGAGACGCGGAGAGTAGCAGCGGGCTGATGCTCGCGATCCGGAAATTTTTCGACCCCGACTTCGGCGACCGCTCGCTGCGTGCGCAGCTCGAAGAAGCGATCGACGAGCACGAGGAGGGCGAGCACGGCGACGACGTGCCCGAGAACAGTGGTACCGGCGATCTGTCGCTGGTCGAACGGCAAATGCTCCGCAATTTGCTGCATTTCTCCGAGCACGACGCCGATGACGTGGCCGTACCGCGCGGCGAAATCATCGCGATGAACGCCAATGCGAGCTGGGACGAACTGGTCGAGACTTTCGCCGAGCACGGCCATTCGCGCATGCCGGTCTATCGTGAACAGCTCGACGATGTGATCGGCATGATTCACATCAAGGACGTCTTCACCATCCTGGCGCGGGGAGAAACGCCGCCGCGCGACTGGACCGTGCTGATGCGTCAGCCGCTCTATGTGCCCCAGACGCGCAATGCGCTCGACGTGCTGGCAGACATGCGCGCGCAGCGGATGCATCTGGCAGTCGTGGTGGACGAGTTCTCGGGTACCGACGGGATCATCACGATCGAGGATCTGGTCGAGGAAATCGTCGGCGACATCGAGGACGAGCATGACGAGACGCCCGAGGAGTGGATCGTCGATATCGGGGAGGGGATGTGGGACTGCGATGCCCGCGCCGAGCTCGACGATGTTGCGGAGCAGGTTTCTCCCGCGCTCGCCGAGGTCGAGGAATCCGTCGATACGCTGGGCGGGCTGGCCTTCGTGCTGGCCGAACAGGTGCCCCAGATCGGCCGGGTGCTCGAACACAAGAGCGGCTGGCGGATCGAGGTCACGGATGGAGACGAAACCCATGTAAAGCGGCTGCGCTTGCACGCGCCGGATGGGGCTGTATCGCCGGTCTGATGGCTGTTGCAGATTTCTGCACATTCTCCCTCGACACGTGCATCGCGCGCTCATAGCGTGCAAGCGTCATGGCAACGCGTCGTCTTCCTCCCCTGCGCGCTCTCGAAGCCTTCGTGCGCACCGTGCGTCTCGGTTCCGCGCGCGCAGCGGCAGAGGAACTCGGCCTTAGCCCATCGGCGCTGTCACGACGGATCGGCAACCTCGAGGAATTCGTCGGCAAGAAGCTGTTTACGCGGGCGCGTCAGGCAATGCAGCTGACCGATGACGGGCATGCGTTTTTCGAGGCCGTGAATCCGCAACTGGAAGCGCTGGCGAGAGCGGTGGAAAGTCAATCGGACAATCTGTCGCTGCTGAGATTGCATTTGGGGGTTTTGCCGCTGTTCGGCACACAGCGTCTGTTTCCGCGACTTGCCGAATTGCGCGAGCGGCATCCACTCTTGCATATCGATATCGATACCGGGGCCCATCTGGAAGACCGCGTGGGCGATGTGCTCGACGCGGCGATCATCCTGTCGCGCGGCCCGTCGCGCGGGTTGCATGCCGTTCGGCTCGACTACAACAAGGTCCATGCAATCTGCAGCCGGGACCTGGCCGAGCGGATCGGCCCTCAACCCGATGCGGACAAGCTTTCGCGCCAGACGTTCCTGATCCATAACGAATTGTCCGAAAGCTTCACCGCCTGGCGCGCGGAGATCGGCTTGCCAGAACTGGAGCCGGCAGCGATCGACCATTTCGATTCGGGTCAGATCATGCTGGAAGCGGCCGCGCAGGGGCTCGGCATTGCGATCATGCATGACGATCACATGCGCCGGGCAGCGGACAACCGGCTGGCGACGTTGTTCAATGTCGAAGTCGAGAGCCCTTATAGCTACTGGTTCATCTGCAAGCCCACGGCGCTGGAGGAACGTCCGGTCCGCTTGTTCCACGACTGGCTGGTAAAGGCCGAGCTTTAGGCCCGCCTACAGGTCGGTCGATTGGGGCCGGTATCGGACTGCTTCGACGACATGCTGGAAGTCGCGCAGGGGCTTGCCGAGATTGGCCACGAGCTGCCTCTCGATCTCTTCGCGAGCCTTCGCCGCTATCGCCTTGCGCCCGTGATAATCGGCCGGGCTGAAGGGTTCGAGGTAGTGGAGCGTCAGCGGAAAGCTGCCTCGGCGTGCCATGATCCGCTTTGCATTGTGCAGACCGTTTTCTTCGCCCACCCAGCCGATTTCCTCCGAATTCTCGCCGTAATCGAGCACTACGGGCTGGACCATTACACCCGGCGGTGGCGGTTCGAGTACCGAGATCATGCTGGATTTGAACGGCAAGAGCGAATGGCCGTCGGTCACCGTGCCTTCCGGGAATATGGTCACCGACCAGTTATCGGCCAACGCCTCTTTGAGGGCATTGATCTGTTCCGCCACCCCCACGCGGTTCTCCCGCTTAACGAAAACGGTGCGATTCAGGCGACATAGCCAGCCGATCACCGGCACGTCCGACAATTCCTGCTTGGCCACGAACGCGGTGCCGCTGGCTCCGGCCAGGCTGAGAATATCGATCCAGCTAATGTGATTGGCGATGAAGAAGACATCGCGCCGCAGCGGAGTGCCTACAATCGTCACCCGCGCGCCGACTATCCATGCGGTATAGCGCAGGAAGAGCATGGGCATGGGCGAGCCATAGGCGAATATGCGGTAAAGATAGTGCAGCGGCACCAGCGCAACGAGCAGAACAAGGATAGCGAGGGTGCGAAGGATGAACCGCGCCCAGCCCGCAACGGTCAGTGGGACAGTTTCTCCCCGGGCTGCCGCCAGCCGTCGTGCCGTGTATTTTGCGAGCCGGCGATCAGTCTTCGCGGTCGAGGCGGACGCCATATAGTTCCAGCCGGTGATCAACCAGACGATAGCCGAGCTTGGCGGCGATCTGTTTTTGCAGCGCTTCGATTTCCGGATCGACGAATTCGATCACCTTGCCGTTTTCTACGTCGATAAGATGGTCGTGATGCGCTTCGGGCGCCGCCTCGTAACGTGCGCGCCCGTCGCCGAAGTCATGGCGATCGAGTATCCCCGCTTCTTCGAATAGGCGCACCGTGCGGTAAACGGTCGCGATCGAGATGCCGGAATCGATCTTGTTCGCCCGCTCATGCAACAGTTCGACATCGGGGTGGTCGTCGCTTTCCGACAGCACGCGCGCAATGACCCGGCGCTGCTCGGTTATGCGCAGCCCCTTATCGGCACATAATTGTTCGAGATCGATTCTCTGGTGCAATTTGGCTTCCCGCATGAAAAACGCCCCGTACCCTTACCGAGCCGGAGCGTCTTCCTCAAGGCGATCGCGAAGGCTTTAGTCAGCCTTCTTCTTGCGACCGCGCTTCTGGCCCGGTTTGCGGCCGAGGCCGATCTTGACGGCCAGATCACGGCGGGTCGCCGCATAGTCGGGTGCGACCATCGGATAGTCGGCCGAAAGATTCCAGCGCGCGCGATACTCGTCCGGTGTCAGGCCATGTTCAGTCGACAAGTGACGCTTGAGCATCTTCATTTTCTTGCCGCAGTCG
>CAMYIQ010000082.1 GCA_947258465.1 uncultured Erythrobacter sp. | reverse complement strand
TTGCGCGACCTGCGTGTAGGTGATGCCCTTCATCCCGCCGAGCACGGCATAGACGAAGACGATCGCCATGCCGATGATGACCCCCAGCGTGATCGGCACGTCGAGAAAGCGGCTGAAGACGATCCCCACGCCGCGCATCTGGCCCGCGATGTAAGTGAAGCTGATGAAAATCAGGCAAATCACCGCCACTACGCGCGCAGCCTTGGAATAGTACCGCGTGCCGATAAAATCGGGCACGGTGAACTGGCCGAACTTGCGCAGATAGGGCGCCAGCAGCAGCGCCAGCAGCACGTATCCGCCGGTCCAGCCCATCAGATAAACGCTCGCATCATAGCCGAGGAAGGCGATCAGGCCCGCCATGGAAATGAAGCTGGCGGCGCTCATCCAGTCGGCCGCCGTCGCCATGCCGTTGACGACCGGGTTCACCCCGCCGCCGGCAACGTAGAATTCCTTCGTCGAACCGGCGCGCGACCAGATCGCGATGCCGATATACAGCGCAAAGCTGATTCCGACGAAAATATAGATCAGGGTCTGTGTATCCATGATCGCCTCCTCTAGTCGTCGAGATCGTATTTGCGCTCGAGCTTCTTCATCCGGACGACGTAGAAGATGATGAGTGCGATGAAGATGTAGATCGAGCCTTGCTGGGCGAACCAGAAGCCGAGCGGGTATCCGCCGAGCATGAACTGGTCGAGCCAGTCGCGCAGCAGGATCCCCGCGCCAAAGGAACAGGCGAACCAGATCGCCATCAGGCTGACCAGCAATCGGATATTGTCGCGCCAGTAGGCGCCCTCCGCCTCGCTGGTTTCGTGGACTTCGCTTTCGTCGGCCATCGCCTCCCCCTTCCAAATCGTTTTCGCACGCCCGCAGATTCGGGAGCGTCGCGCAAGCAGGCTATGGGCATGGTCGTGCAAGCACGAGCGCGACATAAGTCTAATGGGGCAGGCGGCTACCAGGCTTCGAGCGAACCCAGGCGCGGCACGGGCGCCATACGGGTTAGCTGGGCCAGGAACAGTTCGGCCGCCGCCAGGGCATCGGACAGCGCATCGTGCTGCTGATAATCGGGCAAATTGTAGCGCCCGCGTGCCGCGGCGAGCCGATAGCCGTCATTACCGATCCGGTTGGGGCTCAGCCGCCGTTCCAGCGCCAGTGTGCAGATGGAGCGTACCGGAATCGCGACCCCAAACAGCGCTCTCGAAATCCGGCGGATCACCTCGACTTCGATCGAAGCCCCGTGGGCCACGACCACGCGCCCCGCCAGATCGCGCAGGAACCGGCTCGCGACATGGTGCAGAGCCTCACCCGATTGCGCCCGCTGCTCTCCGATGCCGTGCACCGTGACCGCATCCGCATCGAGCCGTCGCATACTGCGCACGTCGATCGAACGCGCGCGCCCGATCTCGATGCCGCGGGTCGTGAAGGGGAGCCAGCCGGTCTGGAGGACATGAGCGCGCGGCCCCAACCCGTCGAGTTCGAAATCCAGGGCGATCAGTCGCGCTTCGTCTATGGGCGCATCGCGCGCTGGCCAATCGGCGTCGGCATAGGATCGCAATAGGTCGATGTCCGCCGCGCGGCAGGAACTGAGCCCGCGTTCGAAACGCCACCTGCCGAACCGTTCACGCAATGCCGCCTGCCAGATTGCGCCGTAGCGATTCGAGACCGGCCCTGATGACCGAGAAAGCATCCTTCAAATAGTCGCGTTCCAGGGGAGACAGGGCATCGGGTGCGATTTCGTTGTCCGGTTCTGTCCCCGACCTGATCTGCTCGGCCTGGTGGGCAATGCGCAGTTCGTTGACGAGCAGGAAAGCATCCTTGAGGCTTTCCGCATCGCCGCGCGCCATCTTGCCGGTCGCGGCAAGGGCCGCGAGCCTTTCTAGCGTGCCTACCGCTTCGAGCCCTTCGGCCAGTGCGAATGTCCGGGCAATGTCGATCACGGGCAGGATGGCCTGCGCCTTGGCGTCGAAAACCTTGTGCCCATCGGCCGATTTTTCCAGCACGAGATTGCGGAAAATGCCCAGGGGAACCCGGCTGCGCTGCGCATCGCGTGCCAGATAGCTCAGAAACAGGGGATTGGCCCGCGCCTGGGCGAGAACCTCGCTGCGCACGGCATGCTCGAGTTCCATTGTGCCATGAACGGCGCGCATGTCGAAGAAGATGGTGGCGCGCAAAATCCGGTCTTCGTCGGGATCGTGAATCCAGCGCGCATAGCGAGCGCGCCATTCGCTTGCAGTCAGGCGCTGTTCGGCATTCTTCGCCATGATCCCGCCCTTGCAATAAACGAAACCCGCCTGGTTCAGCAGATCGGAGATGCGAGCGCCCAGGGCCTCGAAATACCGCCTCCCGGAATCGTCGACGGCATCGTCGATCACCAGCCCATTGTCTTGATCCGACCCAACCAGTTGTTCGCCCCGGGCCAGCGAACCGAACACCATGAGCGCATAGGGGACCGGAGGAGGCCCGAGTTCCGCCTCCGCCAGTTCGGCGGCTCTGCGATGGACCGCTTCGCCCAGCGCCGAGGTAAAGCGCATCGTATGGTCGGCATGGAAGCCGCCGGCCTGCATTCTCGCAAATCCTTCCGGAATCCGCCGTGCGGCGGCAATCAGCGCCTGCGGTTCGGCGGCCTTGGCAACCAGCATGCCGGTATCGATCGCACTGTCGCCAAGATGGGCGAGGATATCGGTTGCGCTGAGGATCGCGCCGAGCCCCCCATCGGGAGCTATCGTGGGAATGTGGCGGAACCCGCCCGCCGCCATGATCGCCATGGCTTCCGACATGCTGGCGCTTTCGGGCAGAGTGCGCGGGTCGGGCGTCATGACCTCGCTCACGGGCCGGTCGAGTCCGTGACCCATCGCCACCACACGGTTGCGCAGATCCTTGTCGGTGAAAATCCCCTGCAGGCGCCCTTCGGCATCGCATATCGCCAGAGTGCTGACATCGCGATCGCTCATCAGACGCGCCGCATCGGCGATCGATGTTTGCGGCCCGCAGGACACTGTGTTGCGGTGGCGGACCAGCACACCGATCTGTGTTTCTTCGAGAATGCCGGCGCGCTTGAGCTTGAGTTCGCGCACCGCATTCCCGATGCGTTCGCCTTCGCTTTCGGCGAAGAACTGGCGAACCTTTGCCGATGCCTCGCGCAACCGATGGAATTCAGCGGCAGGGACGAGATAAACCAGCGTATCCTCGATGGCGCAGGCCTCGTTTCTCACCTCGCCTCCGCGCAGCAGGGAAGGAAACGCGAAGAGCCCCCCACTGCCGATGCGCGCGGTCAGTTCTTCGCCCGCCAAACGAAGCTCTACCGCGCCCGAGCGGACGATATACAGCCAGTCATTGTGCGAACCCGCTTCCAGGATCGTCTCGCCTCCCCGGAAATACCGCACCATCACCGCGCGCGCGATGGGGGCGATCTGTTCCGCATCGAGGCGATCGAACGGCGCAGTGGCGCGAAGGAAGGCTTCGATGTCGCGGGGTTCGCTGGCCATGCGCGAAACCTAGCACCGATCCGGTTTCAAGTCGCATCGACCTTTGTCTTATTCTCATCCCGGCATGCCGGAAGGCCAGAAAGAAGGGGCGCCGCAAGCATGGCTCGCGGCGCCCCTCGGGACGGATTGCAGGGCAGCGATCAGAATGAAAGCGATACGGTCGCCGTCACGCCAGCGGCCTCGAAACCGTCTTCGCCGATGCCGTCGTAGAACCCCGAAAGACCGAACCGCAGGCCGCCCGGCGAGGCGATGTCGAGGCCCAGCGTGCCGCGGCCGCGCAGACCGTTATCGACCGCCGAGAAGGCATCCGCGCCGAAAGTCAGCACGCCTTCGAACTCGGCGAAAGGTGCGAAGACCCACCCCTGCTGCGAGATCGAGCGATAGTCCAGCCGCGGACTGAGCGCGAGTTCACCCTGATCGATCACCGCATCGGGCACTGCCACGCCGAGCGTATCGACATAGCCGTCGATATCCTCGCGGATATACCGCACACCGAGTTCGGGCCACAAGGTGAAGCCATCGCCCAGATCCAGATCGCCGATCGCAGACGCGCTGGCGAGGATACGGTCGGTCTCGTACCCGTCGACATAGGTGCCGAGCGGCGAGACGCTGTTATCCGATCCGCCGAAGGCAATGCGCGCATCGAGGTAGAAACGCGGTGCAAGCCGGGCGGTGAGATATGGGCCGACCATCCAGCCATCGCCTTCGCTCTGCCCGGTGGTCAGCGCATTGTCGCTCTCGAAGCGGTCGAACTGGGCCAGCGCACCGATCAGGAGGCCGTCCTGGACCAGATAATCGATCCCGAAATAGCCCAATGCGAACTCGCCCCGATTGCTGCCTAGCGAGACATCCGCCAACGAACCCTCGAACCAGATGTCGAGCTTGCCCCCGCCATCGGAGCCACCCAGCGCGGATTGCGCCATGGCGAGGCTGGTCGAAATGCTCTTGCTCGACCGGGTGACATTGACCTGCGCCGGCAGATTGCCGCTGCCGGGAACCGGAACCTGACCGATCATCGCGCTGCCACCGGCAGCCTGCTGGCCCTTCACCCGGTCCAGACGACGCTGAAGGTTCGGCTGGCTGGCAAGCAGCAGAGCGTTGCGCCCGCCGATGAATTCACCGATCGCCCGCTGCGCGGCGCTGCGCGTATCGGCCAGCGTCACGGTACAGGTCAGGCTTTCACCCGGAGACAGAGCGAGCGCCACCGAACCCGAGCCACCGCCGCTGGTCACGATACTGTCGGTATCCGAACAGGCGAGAGCCGTCAGGGCATAACCCTGGGCGCGCAGGTCATCCACGCTGAAGCTGTAATTGCCGGCGCTGACATCGGTGGCAGTGATCTTGCCGATACCGTTCGATGTGGTCAGTTGGGCGGCAAGGCCGGGAACATTGCTCGAATAGCCAACCGTCACATCGTCGCCGATCACGCGTTGAACAATGGTGATCGAGCCGCGTTCCCGCACGCTCACGCGCACCCGATCGGTCGATTGGCGCTGACCGTCATCGACCGTCAGTTCGAAGACCAGATCCTGCGTGCCGTTGACGCTCGGCGCGGTGAAGCTGGCTTGGGCGCTGGTGCGACCGGATAGTACCACGGATGGGCCGGAGATCTGCGTCCAGCTATAGCTGACCGTATCGCCATCGGGGTCGCTCGATGCCGCTCCATTCAGCGTCACCGTATTTCCTTCGTCGACGGGTCCGATATCGGCGCCTGCATCGGCGGTCGGCGCACTGTTCGGCGACACGGTGACGACCACGCTGTCCGTCGCCGTTTCCTGTCCATCGTCCACAGTGACTTCAAAGGTCAATGTCTGTGCGGTCGGCGTGCCGAGAGGGGCCGTGAAGCTTGGCGTGGCGGTGTTGGCACCGGTCAAGGTGACGCTCGGCCCGCCCGTCTGGCGAAAGCTGTAGCTCAACGCGTCGCCGTCGGGATCCGAAGAACTCGTGGCATCCAGCGTGACGGCGGTGCCGCCTTCAACCGTCTTGTCGCTACCGGCATCGGCCACCGGAGTGCGATTGCCGCTAACGGTATACGTCACTGTATCCGTAGCCGAGAGCCCGCCCGGATCGGTTACGGTGACCTGGAAAACGAGCTGCTGCTGCTGCGCGGCGATCCCGGAAGGTGCACTGAAGGTGGCGTTGGCAAGATTGGCATTGCTCAACGTCACGTTCGGGCCGGAAACCTGTGTCCACTGAAAACTCAGCGTGTCACCATCGGGGTCGCTTGACCCTGTAGCGTCCAACCGAACCAGCGTCGCCCCGGAAGCGATAGTGGCATCCGGTCCGGCATCGGCGACAGGCGGGCTGTTTCCGGGTACGACCACTACCGCCCGACCAGTCGTCTGGATAGTCACCCGATCGCTGCTCGACGCACCGCTTGGGTCGGTTGCCGTCAGTTCGAAAACATATGTCGCCGGAGGACCGGCCTGGGTCTGGACCTGGGCCACCGCCTGATTGGCGTTGCTGATGGCAGCCGACGGGCCGGAAACCTGCGTCCAGCTATAGGTCAGCGTGTCGCCGTCGGGATCGCTGGTTCCACTACCATCGAGCGTTGCCTGCGATCCGGCGGTTACGGATTGATCCACGCCGGCCTCGGTAACCGGCGCGGCATTTGCCGCATAGCCGAATTTCTGCGCCACTGCCGCACATTCGCCCTGTACGGACGCCATCTGCGCGAGATTGACCTGTGTGCGGCCGACCAGTTGCTCGCGCGTGCCGGCCGCATCGGTATCGTAGATCGCGACATAGGGCGCGCTGCCGCCCCCTCGCAATCCGGCAGATGACAGATCGATCTGCGTGGTCCGCGAACGGCTCCCGCTGGTCAGAACACTGAGCAGCCGCGGAGTCGTGATATTGCCGCCGCTCGCATCGGTCAGAACCTCGTGAAAGAGATCGTTCTGATTGAGATCGTTTTCCGATCCCCTGACCGTGTAACGGAAATTGATCCGGCAGATCGAACCTGCAGTCTGGAAACCCTGGATGATCGGGCTGTTTCCCGTGACCGCCTTGGCCGGACTTGCAAGTGCAAGACAGGATGCGGAAGACAGTGCGATTGCGGAAACGATACGTTTGGCAGACATGGATAACCCCTGGTTTGGAAACTGGGGGTCCGAATAAGGAGCCGGGAAACGCAGCGGCATGTCCCAGATGGGACATTACGAAAAGCTCCCCCACACTTCGGGCGGACGGCACACAGAGCCAGGCGAGCCCAGGTTCCTCCCGCCCGTATCACCTCCGCCAAAATACCGATCGGTTCCGCTTCACCGTTCCGACAGCAGCCGTGCGACCGCCTCGGGGCTGTCCATCAGCAGAAAGCTGCCCGCATTCTCGATAAAGCTGGCGCGCCGCAGGCCGAGCCGAGCGCTGGCCGCTTCGACCAGCGCACGAGGCATATTAGCGTCGTGAGTGCCATACATAAGCGACAGCGGAACCTCGATATCCGTAAGCAGCACCGACCAATCGCTCGCCCAGAACTGCATCGTATCGATCGGGCCATCGAGCGTGCTCGATAGGGAATAGCTGGCAGCGCGACGGAAAACGCTCAGCAGTTCCGGGTGCCGCACGGCATCCAGTTCGCGCTCATACCCATCGTAGAAGTCTTCGACGAACCGGTGGAAAGACCCGCTGCCGATCGCGGCCAGCATGCCCCGCTGATACATCCTGGCAACGGCGGGAGCGGTGCGAACGGCGCGTATCGACATTCGGTGGCTGGCGGGGATCAGGCCCATCTCATTTTCGGTTCCGATCGGCAGGAATGCTCCTGCGCCGATCGCGCGATCGAAAACAGCCGGCGACCGCTTGATGCAGGCCATCATGTAAGGTGCGCCCGCCTGCGTCGCGAAGGCCGTAGCGCGTGACACACCGAGGTGTTCGAGCAAACCGCTGACCTTCGCGGCGAAGGGTTCGATACCGTCCTGGCCGAACCCTGCACCGCAAGTGTCGCCATGAAACGGGCGCCACGGGGCGATAATCCGCAAACCGTGCTGTCGGAAAGCGCGCTCGGCCCGGTTCGGCATCAACGCGCCTTCCAGCGTATGAAAG
>CAMYIQ010000081.1 GCA_947258465.1 uncultured Erythrobacter sp. | reverse complement strand
CGCATAGGGGTCTCCATTGCAGTCGAATCTCGGGGACGCGTGTGGCGCATGGGTCTTGAGGCCGCAAGGGGAGTGGTTAGATAGGCACCATGAATTCTCCACCGCTCACTGATCTGTCGGACCGCGCGCGCGATATCTTCCGTCTCGTGGTGGAAGGCTATCTCGACAGCGGCGCGCCGGTGGGATCGAAAGCTCTCGCGAGCGAGAGCGGAGTGAACCTCTCACCGGCCTCGATCCGTTCGGTTCTGGCCGAGCTCGAACAGCGCGGCCTGTTGGCGGCGCCGCATACCAGTGCCGGACGGATGCCGACCGAAAGCGGCCTGCGCCTTTTCGTCGATGCGATGATGCAGGTTGCCGAACCGTCGCAAGAGGAGCGTGCCGCTATCGAACAGCGGCTGGCGGAACCGGGGCCGATCGAGCGTGCACTCGAGAAAACCAGCGCGCTTCTTTCCGATCTTTCGGGCGCCGCCGGGATGGTGATGGTGCCCACGCGCGAGCCTCGCTTGGCTCAGGTTTCGCTGACCGCGCTCGATGCCAATCGAGTGCTCGCCGTGCTCGTCGGCGAAGATGGGCATATCGAGAACCGTATTCTGTCTCTGCCGGTAGAAGCGCTCGGCACTACGCTTGAACAGGCCAGCAACTATCTCACCGCCCACACCTCGGGCCGGACGCTGGCTGAGGCCGCAAGCATGGTCGCACAGGAAATCGCCAGCGGGCGATCCGCCCTCGACGAAGCCAGCCGCGATCTCGTGCAGCGCGGGCTGGCAATCTGGAGCGAGGATGCAACCAACCGCCCGGTGTTGATCGTGCGCGGCCAGGCCAATCTACTCGATGACGTGGCCTTGGGAGATATCGAACGTGTGCGCTCGCTGCTCGACGATCTGGAAAGCAAGCAATCGGTCGCCAGCCTGCTCGAGCGTGCGCGGCGTGCGGAGGCTATGCGGATATTCATCGGCAGCGAGAACCGGCTGTTCTCGCTTTCCGGGTCTTCGGTGATCGCTTCGCCCTATCGCGATCGCGAAGGCAGGGTGGTCGGCGTGCTGGGTGTCATCGGCCCGACCCGGTTGAATTACGCGCGGGTCGTCCCCATGGTGGATTTCACGGCCCGATCCTTGGGCAAACGAATAGGCTAACAGGGTTTTTCCAGTGAACGACGAGAACAACAAAGAGCCGCAAGACAAGGCGGTCGACGAAGAAGTGGCGCGTGAAATGGAAGGTGTACCCGAACATCTGCGCGACGACGGTGAAGCGGCCGAGGAAGAAAGTGGCCTCGAAGACGCTTTGGCCAAACTCAAGGGCGATCTCGATAACGCGATGCAGGACGTACTGTATGCCCGGGCGGAAACGCAGAATGTGCGCCGCCGCCTTGAAAAGGACGTCCAGGATGCACGCAATTACGCTGCGACCAGCTTCGCTCGCGATATTCTGGGCGTGGCCGATAACCTTGCCCGCGCGCTCGACCATGTACCCGAAGAGCTTCGCGAGCATGAGAAAGCGAAGAACTTCATTGCCGGGATCGAGGCGACACAGCGCGAGCTGGAGAAGGTCTTCGGCCAGAATGGTATCACCCGTATCGCAGCCAAGGGCATGCCGCTCGATCCGAACCAGCATCAGGCGATGATGGAAGTGCCGACCGACGAGGAAGAGCCCGGCGTCATCGTACAGGAAATGCAGGCCGGCTATATGATCAAGGACCGCCTGCTGCGGCCCGCAATGGTTGGCGTGGCCAAGAAACCCGACTGATCCCGGGCCATAGGGGAGAGACGATGAGGACTGCCATTTTCGGAGCGGCGGTCTTCGTCGCCTCCACACTCGCTTCGCCGCTTGCCGCACAGCAAGAGGCCGACGAGGCACTTTCGGCGCTGGCCGACACGTTTTACGATTACCAGCTCGACCAGCATGGCCTGACCGAAACCGCAAGCGGAGCGATCAGGCAGGGCAGTGCCTTGTCCTCGGTAACGCCCGCAGCGCAGCAGGCCCGTGCTTCGCAGTATCGGCGCTATCTCGACCGGCTCGATGCGATCGACACTGCCGCTCTGACCGCAGAGGCGCGAACCAATGCGGCGGTGCTGCGGACATTGCTGGAAGCCGAGATCGGCGATGCGCGCTTTGCCGAATGGGAAATGCCGTTCGATAGCGACAGCAATTTCTGGTCCTATCTAGCAGCGCGCAGCGGTTTCGGCACGGTCGAGGAGTATGAGAACTATATTGGCCGGATGCGGGACATTCCGCGCTATTTCGGCGAACAGACGGCCAATGCACGCGCCGGTCTGACCCGTGGATTTTCCGTGCCGCGCGTAACGCTGGAAGGGCGTGACGTTTCGATCGCGTCCTATGTCGTGGACGATCCCGAAAAGAGCCCCTTCTGGCGGCCATTCGCGGACATGCCACAAGGTCTTTCGTCGGCGGATCGCGAGCTGCTGAAAGCAGCCGGGCGTGATGCGATTCGCGAAAACGTGACCCCGGCCTACGCCGAGTGGCTGGCCTTTTTTCGCGATGAGTACCTGGCGAGAACGCGAAGGACTTTGGGCGCGCGCGATTTGCCCGACGGGGCCGCCTATTACGCCCAGCAGATCCGGCAATACACGACGCTCGATCTCACGGCGGAGGAGATACACCGGATCGGTCTGGAGGAAGTCGCCCGGATCACTGCGGAGATGGAGAAGGCCAAAGCGGACGCAGGCTTCGAGGGAACCCTCGGCGAGTTCATCGCTTTCCTGCGCGCCGATCCGCAATTCGTCGCCGATACCCCCGACGAGTTGATGGGCGTTGCCGCCTATACGGCCAAGCGTGTCGACGACAAGCTGGGTGAATATTTCGGTTTCCTGCCACGCTATCGCCACGGTCTGCGCCCGGTCGATCCGGCCATTGCGCCGTTCTACACCGCTGGCCGGGGCGGGCTCGAATATTGCCAGATCAACACGCACGATCTGCCCTCGCGCCCGGTTTACAATATCCCTGCACTCACCATGCATGAATGCGCGCCGGGTCATTCCTTTCAGGCAGCCATCGCGCTCGAACGCGACGATGCACCGCGCTTCCGCCGCCAAACCTATTTCTCCGGCTTCGGCGAGGGCTGGGGGCTTTATGTCGAGTATCTCGGCAACGAGATGGGCATTTACCGCAATCCGTATGAGCGTTTCGGCCAACTATCCTACGAGATGTGGCGTGCCGCCCGGTTGGTGATCGACACCGGGATTCACCATTATGGGTGGACCCGCGAGCAGGCGGTTGAGTACCTTTCCCGCCATACGGCCCTTTCGGACCGGGAAGTGGGGACCGAAATCGATCGCTATATCAGTTGGCCGGGCCAGGCCCTGGCTTACAAGCTGGGCGAAATGACCATGCGCCGCGTACGCGCGAAAGCGGAAAAGGCGCTGGGCACGGATTTCGACATCCGCAAGTTCCATGATGTCGTGCTCTCGCTTGGTTCGGTGCCGCTACCCGCGCTCGAGGCCCGGATCGATGCCTTTATCGCCGATGGCGGACAGGGCCTTGCCGGCGTGACATACGACTGAGGAACGGGCGCGCTTCTGGTCCGTAAAGCTACCAACAGGGAAGCCGACGGAGAGAACCGATGAATACCAAACTGCTACTCGCGCCCGCCCTTTTGGCCTCAAGTCTGAGTCTGGGCGCCTGCGCGCAAAACTACGCGGTCGAAGGCGCGGCTGCCGGTGCCGCTGCGGGCGCCGGGCTGAGCGCTCTTCTGGGTGAAGATCTCAAAACCTACGCGCTTGCCGGCGCGGCGATCGGCGGGGTCGTCGGCTACGTCAGCGACAAGGACGACGATTGCGACGGCTATTACGGCGACGGGCGCTATGTCGACGACGATTGCCGCGACGATGACCGCTATGCACGCTACTGGCGCTAAAGCATCGATCCCGCTGAACGAAGAGCCGTCCCGCAAGGGGCGGCTTTTTCGTTGCTAGCCGCTTACGGACCTATCCCCTGGCGCCGCGAAAGCGCACCAGCAGATCGTAGGCTGCCGGATCGGCGACCCCCGCGACTTTGACGCCGTTGCGCAGCCAGAAGGCATGCTTCACGATCTCGGCCTGCTGTTCGATGCCGTAGCGTTCGAGCGGCCACCCCGGCTTGAGCGCATAATCGTAGCGCGCCCAGGGCATGCGCCGGGTGACGAGGAACCACTTGCCGCGCGTCTGCACCTGCCAGACATGTACGAGTTCGTGAATCAGCAGTCCCTGGCGCAGAATGTCGGCTTTGGAGAAGTCGTCGCAATAAGCCTCTCCGCGCGGGTGGAAATGCACATGGCCGCGCGGTGCCATGGTTATCGTGCGGGGCTGAAACGGAAACCATTTACGGCGGCGGATCGTGACCTTTTCATAATCGATCACGTCGCCGAACACCGACCGTGCAAGTGCAATTTCGCCCTGTGTCAGGGCACGTTCGCCGCCTGCCGGACAAGAAGGCGCGACAGCTTCGTCGTGAGTCTCAAGCCCGAAGCTGTCGCGCGCATCGTTCAGCGTTCGTCACCCGCCGCGCGGATTTCCACCGGAAAGGATTTTTTCTTCCCGCCGACGACTGTCAGCGTCATTTCGGTCGTTCCCCCGGCTTCCAGCGCCGGATCGAGATCGAAGACCATCACGTGAAACCCGCCCGGCTCGAAGCTTTCGGTATCACCGGCATTCACGAGGACCTGACCGACGCTGTCCATCATCATCTGGCCGTTCATTTCCATCGACCCGTGCAATTCCGCATTGCCCGCACCTTCGACATCGGCACGGCGGATCGCATAGTTCGTGTCGCCGGTGTTCTCGACATCGAAATATATCGCACCGGGCCTGTCCGAAACCGCCGGAAGCATCAGCCGCGCATTGCTGACCTCCAGGGAAACGTCATCGGCAGCGGGCGTGGCAGTTTCTTCGGTTTCACCTGCGCAACCGGCCAGCCCCACCGCGGCACAAGCAAGCGCAAAAGGTGCGAAATGCGTCATTTTCATGGATTTGTTTCCCTCTTCGTACTCCCGAAAATCTAGCGCCGCCTCTCCCTTGTGCCAAGAAAAACCGCACCTATATCGCCCGGGTAACACACCACCGGATAGAGCCGCCGACCGGTTCCGCCAGGACGAGGGGAGCCAACGAAGCGGTGTCCAACGACTTGAAACAGATGGGGAAACCATGAGCAAAGTTATCGGTATCGACCTCGGCACCACCAACAGCTGCGTTGCCGTGATGGACGGGGGCAAGCCCAAGGTCATCGAGAATTCGGAAGGCGCACGTACCACGCCTTCGATCGTCGCTTTCACCAAGGATGGCGAGCGCCTGATCGGACAGCCGGCCAAGCGCCAGGCCGTCACCAATCCTGACAACACCCTCTTCGCGATCAAGCGCCTGATCGGTCGCCGGTTCGACGATCCGTTGACCAAGAAGGACATGGAACTGGTCCCCTATGACATCGTCAAGGGCAAGAATGGCGACGCATGGGTCGAAGCCGGCGGCGAGGAATATTCGCCCAGTCAGGTTTCCGCCTTCATCCTCCAGAAGATGAAGGAAACCGCCGAAAGCTATCTCGGCGAAACCGTTACCCAGGCGGTGATCACCGTTCCGGCATACTTCAACGACGCACAGCGCCAGGCGACCAAGGACGCCGGGCAGATCGCCGGTCTCGAAGTGCTGCGCATCATCAACGAGCCGACTGCGGCCGCGCTTGCCTATGGCATGGACAAGGAAGACGGCAAGACAATCGCCGTTTACGACCTTGGCGGCGGCACCTTCGACGTCTCGGTCCTCGAAATCGGCGACGGCGTCTTCGAAGTGAAGTCGACCAATGGCGACACCTTCCTGGGCGGTGAAGACTTCGACAGCGCGATCGTCGAATATCTCGCGGACGAGTTCAAGAAGAAGGAGAACATGGATCTCCGGACCGACAAGCTCGCCCTGCAGCGCCTCAAGGAAGCAGCCGAGAAGGCCAAGATCGAACTGTCGAGCTCGGCCCAGACCGAAGTGAACCTGCCGTTCATCACCGCACGCATGGAAGGCGGCAGCTCCACCCCGCTGCACCTGGTCGAAACGATCAGCCGGTCGAAGCTCGAACAGCTCGTCGGCGATCTGATCAAGCGCACGCTCGATCCGTGCAAGAAGGCGCTGGCCGATGCCGGCGTCTCGAAGGACGAGATCGACGAGGTTATCCTGGTCGGCGGCATGACTCGCATGCCCAAGGTTCGCGAAGTCGTGGAAGAGTTCTTCGGTTCCAAGCCGCACACCGGCGTGAACCCCGATGAAGTCGTGGCCATGGGTGCTGCCATCCAGGCCGGCGTTCTGCAGGGCGACGTCAAGGATGTGCTGCTGCTCGACGTGACCCCGCTTTCGCTGGGTATCGAAACGCTGGGCGGCATCATGACGAAGATGATCGATCGCAACACGACGATCCCGACCAAGAAGACGCAGACCTACTCCACTGCCGAGGACAATCAGAATGCGGTGACTATCCGCGTGTTCCAGGGCGAACGCGAGATGGCGCAGGACAACAAGATGCTGGGCCAGTTCGATCTGGTCGGCATTCCGGCTGCGCCGCGCGGTGTGCCGCAGATCGAGGTTACTTTCGATATCGACGCCAACGGCATCGTCAATGTCAGTGCCAAGGACAAGGGCACCGGCAAGGAACAGCAGATCCGCATTCAGGCGTCGGGCGGCTTGTCCGACGACGATATCGAGAAGATGGTTCAGGACGCCGAGAAGTTCGCCGACGAGGACAAGAAACGCAAGGAAAGCGCCGAAGCGCGCAACCAGGCTGACAGTCTCGTCCATGCGACCGAAAAGCAGCTCGAAGAGCATGGCGACAAGATCGACGCTTCGCTGAAGAGCGAAGTCGAAGAAAAGGTCGCGGCGCTCAAGACTGCGCTCGAAGGCGACGATGCCGCCGACATCAATGCGAAGGCGCAGGATCTGTCGCAGTCGGCGATGAAAATGGGCCAGTCGATCTACGAGCAGGAACAGGCCAATGCCGCGCCCGACGCTCCGGAAGGCGACGCATCTTCCGACGCTGGCGCCGAAGAAGAGGTTGTCGACGCCGAATTCTCGGAAGTCGACGAAGACTCGAAGAACTGATCGCCTGATGAGAAGCCAATCGCCATCGGTGCATTCTCGCACCGGTGGCGATTAGCCATTGGAAAGCCATGTCGACGACCGAAACCGATCTTTACGAACTGCTCGAGGTAAGCCGCGACGCCGATGGCGCGACGATCAAGTCCGCCTATCGCAAACTGGCGATGAAGCACCATCCCGATCGCAATCCGGGCTGCACCGAAAGCGAAGGGAAATTCAAGGCGGTCAGCGCCGCCTATGAAGTGCTCAAGGACCCGCAAAAGCGCGCCGCTTATGACCGCTACGGACATGCCGCCTTTCAACAAGGCGGCCCGGGTGGTGGACCGGGCGGGGCCGATTTCGGGGACCTCGGAGATATTTTCGAAACGATTTTCGGCAGCGCTTTCGGGGGCGGTGGCCGGGCACGCCCGCGCCGCGGTGCGGATTTGCGTTACGACATGCAGATCGATCTCGAGGAAGCCTTTCACGGGAAATCGACCGAGATCGAGATCGAAGTCTCGCAAAATTGCGAAACCTGTCACGGTTCGGGTGCCACGCCCGGCACGCGCGCCCGCACCTGCAATCTGTGCCATGGCCAGGGCAGCGTCCGGGCCAAGCAGGGGTTCTTCGTCGTCGAGCGGCCCTGCCCCAATTGTCATGGCAGCGGCGAGGTCATCTCGTCGCCCTGTCGCGATTGCCGCGGCGAAGGGCGTATCGACAAGGCGCAGGCGCTCGAGGTGGACATCCCGCCCGGTGTCGATACCGGCACGCGTAACCGTCTATCGGGCAAAGGGGAAGCGGGGCCGCGCGGTGCGCCGCCGGGCGATCTGTATATCTTCATCCATGTGAAACCGCACGACATCTTCCAGCGCGAAGGCACGACGCTGGCGACGCGTGTGCCGATCAGCTTCACTGCCGCCGCGCTCGGCGGATCGATCGATATTCCCAATATCGATGGGGAAGAGGTGACGATCGAGATCCCCGCAGGCATTCAATCGGGCAAGCAGTTGCGCCAGCGCGGTGCGGGCATGCCCGTGCTGCAGGGTCGCGGTCGCGGCGATCTCGTGGTCGAAATCGCGGTCGAAACGCCGACCAGGCTAAGCAAAGAGCAACGCGCGCTGCTCGAACAGTTCCGCGAGCTGGAAACCGGTGACGAGTGCCCCGAAAGCCGTGGCTTCTTCGACAAGCTCAAGGATGCCTTCGGCGGGTGATTGCCAAGTGACGAAGGGGCCGCGATAAGCGCGCCCCATGTTGCCTTCGCTTACCATTATCGACGATTTTCTTGCCGATCCCTGGGCCGCACGCCGTGCGGCGCTGGCACTGAACTATACACTCCCCGGGACTGGCGGAAATTATCCGGGCCGGGATTCGACCGCCGCTCTGGACGTCGATGGTATCAATGCCGCCGTTTCGCGACATATCGGTATCGATCTGGTAGGAGCGGGAGGCACCGAACACGGACACTGTCGGCTTACGCTGAAGTCCGACAAGGGGCGGAGCGGCGTGCACGTGGACCCGGCCTTCTATTCCGGCATCCTTTATCTTTCGCGTCCCGAGGATTGCGCGAAGCCGGGCGCCGGTGGAACTGACTTCTTCCGCCACAAACGTACCGGTCTCGAGCGGGTACCCACGAATGGCGCAGAGCTTGCCGCGACCGGGTTCGACAATCTCGACGATCTCGTCGGCACCGTCGTCAACAAAGATACGACGCAACCCGCAAAGTGGGAGCGCGTGATGCGTGTGCCCATCCGCTTCAACCGACTGCTGCTATTCTCACCGTGGCAATTTCACAATTCGGCTCCCGGTTTCGGCACCGATCCGGAAAGCGGGCGTCTGGTGATGCTGCTCTTTTTCGCCAAGGGAAAAGGCTAGGGCAGGCGCTCGACGATTTCGGCGCGAAGCGTGTCGAGCAATCGCTTGCCGCAGCGGCCCGCAGCCTGTTCCTCATCGAGAATGGCGTGAAACGCTTCGCGCTTGAACGATCGGCACGTCTCCACCGCAAACGGAGTGGAAAGCGTCGAGCAAACGAGATCGATCATTCGTTCGGCGCCGTGCAATCGGCCCCAAAGATAATCGTTTTCGCGATAGGCCCGGCTGAAAAACGCCCCGAAATTGTAGAATTCGATACCGCGCAGCGTCGCTTGCGTGCCCCCTTCGCGAATGCTTCGCGCATCTTCGGGACTGATCCGATCGACCTTAACCGGGTCGAATTCGGTCAATCCCTCATTGCGCAGCAAGGGCAGTGTGGCAACGTCATAGAAGGGAAAGCCGAGATAAGTCAGCAGCATCCGCCGCCGCAGGTTCTTGGGCATGTTCTCGAGCGCGGCGGCAAGCATTTCCTCGGCCCGTTCGTCCAGCTCGGGCAGCAGGCGCCGTGCCTCGATCAGATCGAGCAGCGTTCCCGGATCGCGCATGACCTCTTCGGCCAGCGGTTCGAACGCATCTCCGAGTGCCGATAACCCTTCCTTCTCGAAATAGAGCGCAAGAATTTCATAGACCGCGTCCCGCCCCGTCTCGAGCGCATCGTCCGGGATGTCCGGATCCGCTTCCCAATCCCGCGCGAGGCGGCGGGCGAGCAGGCGCAAGCGGCGGATACGAAAGCCGATATCGTGCTCGCGAAAGAAGGCGATCGCTTCGGCCGACGCGCCACCGGAGGGCGCCGACAGCGTATCGAGGCCTCGGCGCATGAGTTCCTGGCGCAGCACGCTTTCGATGGGAGAGGGATCTTCCAGGCCGAGTTTGGGCGCCGATTGCAGGGTAAGCCGCGCCAGCCTGCCAACGATGCCGGTGAACTTGGCCTGGGCATAGGCATGAAAGGCATAACCCGCGCGCTCCGCAGCGGCCTGCTGGGCCTTCTGGCGCCAGTTCTTGAGCCGGGCAGGCGTCGGCCGGTCGAGAAACAAGGTACGGCCGAACAGCTTTTCCACCGCCGCGTCGACTTCGGGGCGCAAGGCCGCCACCATCCGGCTCAGCCGTTCGGCCTCCTGGCTCTGCTCTTCGAGTTGCTCCAGATTGTCGCGTATCGGCTGTTCGCGCGGAAGGGTCGAGAGCGAACCGAAGATAGCCGAGAAGAAACCGACCGGTTCGCTTTTCTCGGCGGTACGATCCCCGATCCGTTCGGGACGCGGATCGACATAGACGAACCGCCGGTCGACCTCGCGCTGGGCAGGCCTGCCCTGCAGCGCGGCAATGGCCCCGGCAAACGGTTTGTTGACCAATACCGAACCATCGATAAGCGATACGTTATCAAGGGTTTGCCGCGTAACATGAACGGGCATCACACGGTTCAGAAAGCTCTCCCGCTCGGGCCAGGTGCGTTCGGTGAGGTTGGATAGCCGGTCGATCTCCTCGATCCGCAAAGGGGGGAAGGCCCCCGGAAAACTCGCCGTCGCGCGGGCGGCGAATACCAGTTCGAGAGGATTTGCCAGATCGTGGCCACCGCGATCCGGCGTCCGCGCGCGAAACGCGATCGGCATCCGGTGTTCGGTATCTTCGACGACCGTCGGACTGTGCAGCCGCAACAATTCGAGATGGCCGTGAAAATCGGTTGCCGTGACATAGAGATCGAGCGGGTGGCCAGGCGGCAGCAGCGGCGCATCGATCGGGCTGGCGGCCATCGCCGAGAAGGCCCGCTCGAGAAGCCGCGAGAAACCCAGTCCGGAAAAGGGCGGTTCGAACCAGCGTCCGCGGATGAGATGGGAAACCTTACGCTCGACCTCGGCCTGCGTTTCGGCGGCGACTTCGCCCGCAAGGTTGCTCCCGGGTCGGCTCAGCAGCCAGGTGGCGAAGGGTTGTGCCCAGAACTTCGAGAACCGCCATTTTATCCGGGCGGCCGGATCGACCAGCTCGTCGACATCGGCGACTTCGAGCCACAGATCCGTGAGCGGTTCGAGCGACTGCCCGGAATGAATGGCCTGCGCCAGAAAGACGGTATTGATCCCGCCGGCGCTCGCCCCGCTCATGATGTCGGGCAGCACGCGAAGGCGAAGACCCTTTTCCTCTTCGATCGTCTCCAGCAGGGCGCGATAAACCGCATCGACCCCGCCGCGCGGCGAAGCCCGTGTATGGAAATCTCGACTGGCGCGGGCAAGCTGCCACAATTCCCGCGTCACGCCATGCATATAGATCGCCAGACTCACGCCGCCGTAGCAGACCAGTGCGATCCTCAATTCCTTTTGCCGCATCGCACAGCTTCATGGCCGGATAAATCGCGCAAGGCAATTGCGTTCCGCAAATGTTCCGTTTAGCGATACGCCATGGCCAAGCCGAAGAAACGCTATGTCTGCCAGGCCTGTGGCAGCGTCTCGCACCGCTGGCAGGGGCAATGCGCCGACTGCGCGGAGTGGAATACGCTGGTGGAGGATGCACCCGCCACCGTGTTTTCGATGAAGCACCACCTTTCCAGTGGCGGCAGGGCGGTGCAGTTCGTCGATCTCGACAAGCCCGGCGAATTGCCCCGGCGCCAACCCACCGGTCTTGCGGAGTTCGACCGGGCCTTGGGAGGCGGGCTGGTCCCCGGTTCCGCCATTCTGCTGGGCGGCGATCCCGGGATCGGCAAGTCCACATTACTGCTCCAGGCGGCGGCTTTGATCGCGCGGGAAGGGCATGGCGTGGTTTATGTCAGCGGCGAGGAGGCTTCGGCGCAGGTGCGTATGCGCGCGGCGCGGCTCGGTCTGTCCGATGCACCGGTAAAGCTCGCCGCCGCGACCGGCGTGCGCGACATTCTCACCACGCTTGGCACGATGGACACACCGAAGCTGATGGTGGTCGATTCGATCCAGACCATGCATTCGGACACGATCGAAGGCGCACCCGGAACAGTCAGCCAGGTTCGCGGCTGCGCTTTCGAACTGATCCGCTATGCCAAGGAAAACGGCGTCGCGCTGGTGCTCGTCGGCCATGTCACCAAGGACGGCAGCATCGCCGGGCCACGTGTGCTCGAACATATGGTCGATGTGGTGATGAGCTTCGAGGGCGAGCGCAGCCACCAGTATCGCATCCTGCGCGCGCTCAAGAACCGTTTCGGTGCGGTCGACGAAATCGGGGTATTCTCGATGGCGGGGGAAGGGCTGGAAGAGGTCGACAACCCTTCGATGCTGTTTCTTTCCGGCCGTGACGAGCCGATGGCAGGCAGCGCGGTGTTCCCGGCGATCGAAGGCACGCGGCCGGTGCTGGTCGAAATTCAGGCGCTCATCGTCCGGCTGCAATCGGGCGCGACGCCGAGGCGGGCGGTTGTGGGTTGGGACAATGGCCGCCTTGCGATGTTGCTGGCGGTGCTGGAATCGCGCTGCGGGCTGAACTTCTCTTCGGCGGAGGTCTACCTCAATGTGGCGGGCGGTTACCGCCTGTCCGACCCGGCCGCCGATCTGGCGGTTGCCGCAGCGCTGATCAGCGCGATGACCGACAAACCGCTCCCGCCGCGCAGCGTCTGGCTCGGGGAAGTTTCGCTTGCCGGGGAAATCCGGCCCGTCGCCCATGGTAGTCTGCGGCTGCGCGAGGCCGCCAAGCTGGGCTTCGACTGCGGTTTCGGGCCGTCCGACGTGACGGGCGGCTCGTCTGCGCTTCGCTATGACGGTTTGGGACAATTGGCCAATCTCGTTGACCGGATAATCGGGAACCCATAAATCCGCGATTTCAAGGAAGGGTCATGACGGGTTTCGATTACATAGTCCTGCTGATCGTCGGCATTGCCGCTGCCGGTGGCTTCATGCGCGGGTTCATGCAGGAAATCCTGTCGCTGGCCGCGTGGATTCTGGCGGCCTTCGCGATCCGTTTCCTGCACACGCCTCTGACGCTGGCGCTGGAAGAGTATATCGGCCCCGAAATCACGACTGCGCTGCTGTCCTTCACCCTGCTTCTGCTGATCCCCTATGCCGCGATGAAAGTCATCGCCAACAATGTCGGAACGGTTTCACGCGGGTCGGTCATGGGGCCAGTGGACCGCGTATTGGGCTTCGGCTTCGGGGCTCTGAAGGGCGTG
>CAMYIQ010000080.1 GCA_947258465.1 uncultured Erythrobacter sp. | reverse complement strand
CGAAGGACAGGGCCACCGCATCGAGCGTATCGATAACCGAGCCCACCGTTTCGCTTTTGGAACTGAGCGCTTCTTTCGCGCCTTCGGCGGCGGCCACCGCGCTTTCTTCCTGCGCGGGCTCGGCAAGGCTCCACGCCTGTTCTACCGGCACGAAATCGGGCGCGGTATCCTCGCTCGGTGGGGTTTCGCCCTGCACGTCTATCCTTCGTTCAGTGCCGCAAAGCCATTGGCCAGGTCGGCGATAAGATCATGGGTGTCTTCCAGTCCGATGGATAGACGGATGGCATAACGATCCTCAACCCCCCAGCCCGGCTTCGGCCACGGCATCTTGCTGCGCACCGGCTCGACATCGAACGGCAATGCCAGGCTTTCGAACCCACCCCAGCTATAACCGATGCCGAACAGCTCCAGCCGATCGACAAGGCGGCATCGCGCCGCATCGTCGTGCCCTTTCAAGACAAAACTGAACAGGCCGCAACCTCCGGTGAAATCGCGCTGCCACAGGGCATGGTTCGGCGTGCCCGACAGCATCGGAGAAAGGACATGCGCGACCTCCTTCCGGCTTGCGAGCCATTCGGCAATGGCAAGCGCGCTGGCGCTTTGCCGCTCGAGCCTGACGCCCATGGTGCGTAATCCGCGCAGGACCAGGGCGGCATCGTCGGGCGAGACGACATGGCCCAATTGCTGTGCACCGAGCCGCAAGCGGCGATACCAGCGCTCACCCGCGCTCGCGGCCCCCATCATCACGTCGGAATGCCCACCGACATGCTTGGTCAGCGCGGTGATCGCGATATCGCACCCATGGGCAAGCGCGGCAAAACCAAGCGCGGTGGCCCAGGTATTGTCGACCAGGCTCACCGCTCCCTTGGCCCGCGCGATACGAGCCAGCGCGGGAATATCGCAGACCTCCATCGTCAGACTGCCGGGGACCTCTAGCATCACTGCACGGGTCCGGTCGCAGAAGGCCGCTTCATAGGCTTCGAGATCGAGCGGATCGAAGAAACGGTGCTCGACGCCGAAGGTCTTGAGCAACCCCATCGCGGTACTGCGCGTGGGGTCATAGGCATTATCCGCCACCAGCAGAACATCGCCACTGCGCAGGACCGCGAGAAGAGACCCCGCGAGGGCCGCCAGACCGCTGGGATAGAGCACCGTTCCTGCGGCTCCGGGCTCCAGCGCCGTCAGCGCTTCGCACAAGGCCCACTGCGTCGGCGCACCGCGGCGGCCATAGAAAAACGAACCATCTTCATTGCTGCTCTTGCGAGCCCTGAGATCCGCGCAATTGGCGTAAAGATGCGTGCTCGCGCGCCAGATAGGCGGATTGACCACATCCCGGGCAAAGCTGCCCGACCGCCCCCCTGTGACAAGGCGTGTCGCGGGGCGATATCTGCTGTCGTCCTCACCCGACATAAGTCAGCGCGACGCCCCCTTTTCCTTGGGCAGATCGGGATCGTCACTCCATTCGAGCCAGCTACCGTCATAAACGGAAACGTCATCCTTGCCCGCGAGATGCAGGCCGAAAGCGAGAACGCAGGCGGTCATCCCGCTATTGCAGGAGGTGACGACGGGCCTGTCGAGATCGACACCGGCAGCGGCGAAGATCGATCCGATTTCTTCGGCGGAACGATAGGTCCCGTCGGCGGCCAAAAGCGCCGGATAATGCACATTCGCGGCCCCCGGAATATGCCCCTCTGAGCCGCTGCCATCCTCGCCCGCGAAACGGGCGGCATCGCGAGCGTCCACGACCTGCTCGGCGCACGAGCGGCAATTGGCGAGCATCTCCGTCTTCGAGCGCACCTCGCGCACGGCATGCGGGGCCGGATAGGTGCTTTGCGCGGGCGATGCCGCACCCTGTTCGAGCGGGCGCCCTTCGCTTTTCCATTTCCCGAGCCCGCCGTCGAGAACCGCGACCTGGTCGAAGCCGTAAAGCCGGAAAATAAACCAAGCGCGCGCCGCGCTCCTGATCTGGCTGTCGTCATACAGGACGACACGGCTTTCCGGCTCTATTCCCATTTGGCTCAGCCGGTCGGCGAACTGCCGCGCGCCCGGCAGGGCCTTGGGCACGGGGGAGGCCGTATCGACGAAACTCACCAGATCGAGAAAACGCGCGCCCGGAACATGCCTTTCGACGAATTCGACCGAACTCTTTCGGGGACTGTCGGGCAAATGCATCGTTGCATCCAACACGACGAGATCTTCGGCATCGAGATTGTCAGCGAGCCATTGAGTCGAAACAAGACTGTCCATCTCCATTCGGTTAGCGACCGGAGGGCATTTAGTCGAGCTAGGCAAGCTCGCGCTGGGCGACTTGCCCATATGTGCGCGGCCCCTCGTCCAGCCGGATGGGCTGCAGGCGCCCTCCATCGGGCGACCCGAGCCCGACTACGAAGGTCTTCAGCATGACCCCCTCACCCGGCCCGTCCACCCGCACACGCATCAGCGGCACCAGCAGGGGAAACCGGCCCTGCCGGATGACATGCGCCTGAGCGAGCGGGAGCTGAACCTGCCCGTCGAGCGTGACGAACTGGCGGGGGGGGATGCGGGCAATCTCGTGCCGCTTCTCGAGCGCGGTGCTCTCGACCGCGACCTGTTCTTCCATCGCCGCTTCGGCATGGGCCGAAACCAGATCGATCCCGACTGCGATATCGGTCAGTTGGGCATCGGTTCGATTCCTCAGCGTCAGGCGATATTTCAGCGTCGCGAAGGCGGCACTGCGGATCAGCTTTTCGCTTTCAACCTGGAGCTGCACCGCCTCTGCCAGAGGGACGGCGGCGGGCGGCTTGGCGCGGGCAACGACCGGACTTTCGATCTCGTGCACCAGCGTTCCGCTGCGGCGCTTGTGGAACAGGAAACCGGCCCCAAGGAGCGCCAGCAAAGCCGCCGCCGCTGCAACCAGCCGCCACGGCAATCCCTCTTCGGCATGTGTATCCGCCGCTTCCGGCAAGGGTTCCGGCGAGGTCGACGGCTGCGCGCCGGGAAGCGCGGGCGGAGTCGGAGCCGCTCCTTCGCGTTCAGCCGGTGCCGCATCCGGGCGGTCCGGGAGAGGCGACGCATCGCTGGTTTCCACTGCGCGCGGCGTGATCGTGGGTAGCGGGGTATTGCGCGGCACTCGCAGCGCGGTCGGAGCCTCGCGCGTGGCGGCGGCATCGATCGGCGGAGCTTCGGGCGTAATTTCGGGCGTAGGTGCCGGCGTAGGCGTAGGCGTGGGCGTGGGCGTGTTGACGACTCGCGGCCGGATCTGAACACCGCTGCGCGTATCGGCAGGGCCTTGCGCCTGCGGCGTCGCGGTGGGTGTGGGCGCCGGTTCGAGCGAAAAATCACTGGTCGATTGCGCTTGCACCGAGGCCGGCAGCAACACCGCCAGAGCGATCGGAAAAATACGGGAGGGAAAGGCCATCGCAGGTCGTTTCGTGGGATAGGGGCCGCAAGAGTGCAGAGCCCGCGTTGAATAGGAACTGAAGGGCACGCTTCCAAGCCCCGGCTTGCGCTGCGCGGCGGTTCGCGGCAGGAGCGCGGCATGAGCGACACACCTGCCCCCAAGTTCCTCGGCGCCAACACCGCATTGCCCGCATCGCCCGATGATGCGGAACTCGACTACGTGCCCAACCCCCGCATCGGCCAGCTCTACATGGTCCGCTTTGCCGCGCCAGAGTTCACTTCGCTCTGTCCGGTGACAGGCCAGCCCGATTTCGCGCATCTGGTGATCGACTATGCGCCGGGCGAAACAATCGTGGAATCGAAGAGCCTCAAGCTGTTTCTCGGCTCGTTCCGCAACCATTGCGGGTTCCACGAGGACGTGACGGTCGGGATCGGCCAGCGCCTGTTCGACGAAATGCAACCGCGCTGGCTGCGTATCGGCGGCTATTGGTACCCGCGCGGCGGGATTCCGATCGATGTGTTCTGGCAAAGCGGCGCCCCTCCGGAGGGCCTGTGGCTGCCCGATCAGGGCGTCTCATCCTATCGCGGGCGCGGATAGGAGATCGACAGCTCCGCCCGCCCCGCTTGACCAGGCGATATGGTGCGATGATCCCTGGGCACGGCGTATCAGAGCACAACTGCATGCGCGTAATCATCGCCGAAGGCGACGATTGTCGGCGCTTTACGTCGCGCTAGAGCTGTTCGGGGAGATCCGATGGCGGAGAGGGTGGGATTCGAACCCACGATACGGTTGCCCGTATACCGCATTTCGAGTGCGGCGCATTCGACCTCTCTGCCACCTCTCCGCATTGTCGGGTGCGCTTGCGGGCACTTGGCCCCGGTCGAAGCGAGCGCGCCGATTAGCTGAGCGCCCCCGCCTTGCCAAGCCCCTTTTCTTCAGATTTCGGGGGATCGATTGCCCAAACCCATTGTAAGCACCGGCAAGGACCCCATATCCTCGCTTCTCATGGATCGCGCTCATTACTTTTCTGCCCAGGCCGGTCGCACGATCGTTGCCCCGCGCCGCGTCAAAAGCCGCTTCGCCATCGGCGATGTTGTGAAACACCGCGTGTTCGACTTTCGCGGGGTGATTTTCGATATCGATCCGGTGTTCGCCAATAGCGACGAATGGTACGAGGCGATTCCGGAAGACATCCGGCCCGATCGCAACCAGCCCTTCTATCATCTTCTCGCCGAAAGCGATGACAGCGATTACGTCGCCTATGTCAGTCAGCAGAATTTGGTAACGGATTCGATCTCGGGGCCGGTT
>CAMYIQ010000079.1 GCA_947258465.1 uncultured Erythrobacter sp. | reverse complement strand
GCTTCAGCCTTGGCGGGCGCGGCGCCGGCCGTCGCACTCTCGACGTCTGCTTTCACGATCCGGCCGTTCGGGCCGCTGCCCTTCACGCCCGAAAGATCGATACCCTTCTGCTCGGCGATCCGCTTGGCTAGCGGCGAGGCGATGATACGGTCCTTGTCCGTCACCCCAGCGGACGCTGGGGTCGCTTTCGGTTGAGCGGAGCCGTTAGCGGTCCCAGCTTTCGCTGGGACGACGTCCTTTTCTTCTTCCTTGGCTTCGGTGGGCTCTTCAACGGGCGCATCAACCGCAGGCGCGGCCTTTGCCGCTTCGTCAAGGTCCTCGCCCTCTTCGGCAAGCATGGCGATGACCGTGCCGACCTTCACGCCCTCGGTCCCTTCTTCCACCGCGATGGAGGCGATTGTGCCTTCGTCCACGGCTTCGAATTCCATCGTCGCCTTGTCGGTTTCGATCTCGGCCATGATGTCGCCGGCATTGACCGTGTCCCCCGGCTTTACCAGCCATTTGGCAAGCGTGCCCTCCTCCATGGTGGGCGACAGGGCGGGCATCTTGATCGGCGTGGGCATGGTTTTGACGTTACGTCCTCGCTGGGGAGTGAGTTCAATCGCCCCTCTGGCGAAAAGGTTCGTCACCTGCAAGGTCCTTGCGCAGAATACGAATTAGCGGGTAGTCCGCTGCCGAGGGAGCCGGGGAGCATCGATGCGTACATACCTTGTCGTCATGGACGAGACCGAAGAAGCCAGACAGGCGCTGCGCTTTGCCTCGCTGCGGGCGCAGAAAACCGGCGGATCGGTGCATATTCTGGCGCTGGTGCCGCAGCAGACCTTCAACGCGTTCGGCGGCGTTCAGGCGACGATCGAGCAGGAAGCGCGCGAGCGGGCCGAAGTGATGGCCAACAGCGCGGCAGGAAACATTTTCGGCGAGATGGGCAAGATGCCGACCATCGCCGTGCGTCCGGGATCGGCCGCCGACGTTATCCGCAAGTATATCGAAGAACATGCCAATATCGCCGCGCTGGTGCTGGCGACGAGTGCCGAAGGCGGGTCCGGCCCGCTGGTAACGCATTTCGCGGGCAATGCGAGCAGCCTGCCCTGCCCGCTTTACCTTGTCCCCGGCGGCCTAAGCCGCGAACAGATCGACGCGCTGGCGTAGCGGCGGCTTCCCTGTCATTGCGAGCGTAGCGAAGCAATTCAGTCCCGCGCTGTCTGGATTGCCGCGAAGCCTGCGGCTCCTCGCACTGACTGCGGATAGCGTGCCTACTTCTTGCGCCCCTGGTGCCGGATATTTCCCGGGCGGCCACGCTTGCCCTGTGCGTGCGCCTGGCGCGAAGTCCCTGCCCCTTTCTTCGCGCCGCGTTTCTGGTGGCTGCGCTTCTTGGGCGGCGGACGATTACCGCGGCTCTCGATCCCCTGCCCGTCGCTGTCGGGGACTTCGAATTTGAGCGCCCCGGTCAGCGCATTGGCCTCGGCGAGCTTCAGTTTGAGGCGGTCGCCCACGGCATATTCGGTGCCGCTGCTTTCGCCGATCAGCTTTTGCGCTTTCTCGTCATAGCTGTAATATTCGCGCCCCAGCGTGCTGACCGGCACAAGGCCGTCACCGCCCAGTTTCTCGATCGTGGCGAAGAACCCGAAGCCCTGAACGCCGGTGATGCGCGTGTCGAAGGTCTCGCCCACACGGCCCGAAAGCCAGGCAGCGACATAGCGATCGATCGTGTCGCGTTCGGCCTCCATCGCGCGGCGTTCGGTCTGGCTGATCGCATCGGTGATCTGGTGCAGCGCGGTCTTGTCACGATCCGAAAGGCCGGATGTCTCGGGCAGGTCGATCTTGGGTTCGGGCTGTTCCAGCTTATAGGCATCGACCAGCGCGCGGTGGACGAGAAGGTCGGCGTAGCGACGGATCGGCGAGGTGAAATGCGCGTAAGAGCCAAGCGATAGGCCGAAGTGCCCCGCATTCTGCGGCCCGTAAAAGGCCTGCGTCTGACTGCGCAGCACCGCTTCCATGATCAGCGCCTTTTCCGCCGGATCGGCGATGTCCTTGAGCATGCGGTTGAACAGCCCCGGCGTGATGACCTGCCCCAGCGCGAACTTCTTGCCCTGCGTGGCGAGATATTCGCGGAAGGCAAGCAGCTTCTCGCGGCTCGGCTGTTCGTGCACACGGTAAACGACGGGTGCGGCCTTGGCCTCGAGTGCCTTGGCCGCAGCGACGTTTGCGGCGATCATGAAGTCTTCGACCACGCGGTGCGCATCGAGCCGTTCGCGCACGGCGATCTCCTCGATCACACCCTCGTCGTTGAGGCGTACCTGTCGCTCGGGCAATTCGAGATCGAGCGGATCGCGCGCCTGGCGCGCCTTAAACAGCAGTTTCCACGCGCCCCACAGGTTTGCGAGGTACTCGGGCGCGTCGCCAGCATCGATGGCCGCCTGCGCGTCCTCGTAGGCGATGTTCTTTGCGAGCCGCACGATCGCGCGGGTGAAGCGCCATTCGGTAACCTTGCCCTCCGCGTCGATGCGGATGTGGCAAGCCATCGCCGCGCGGTCGACATCTTGCTTCAGTGAACAGACATCGGCGCTCAGCACTTCGGGTAGCATGGGCACAACACGGTCGGGGAAATAGACCGAATTACCGCGCTTCCTCGCTTCACGGTCGAGCGCGCCACCGGGGCGGACGTAATAGCTGACATCGGCAATCGCGATGATCGCGCGGTAGCCGCCCTTCCCATCCGGCTCGGCCCAGATCGCGTCGTCGTGATCGCGCGCATCGGCCGGGTCGATGGCGACGATGGGCACATCGCGCAGGTCCTCGCGGTGATCGGGCGAGAGCGGCAGGTCGACCGCACGTTCGGCCTCGGCAATCGTTTCCTGCGGGAAGATGTGCGGTATGCCGTGCTTGGCAATGGCGATCAGGCTGAAGGCCTTGGGAGCGAGCGGATCGCCGACCACCTCGACGACCTTCACCTTGGAGCGGGCGGATTTGCCCATCCGCTCGGCCAGCACCAGTTCGCCTTCCTTCGCCTCGCCGACATCGCCGATGGGCGCACTTTCGCGCACGCGCTTGTCGACGGGGGCGAGCCAGTAATTACCGCTGCCATCCTTTTCGACGACGCCCATCAGCCCTTCGGTGCGCGCAGGCAGTTTCTTTATCGGCGTCGCGCGCCACCCGCGCTCGGTTTCTTCATTGCGCGCAAGAATCCGGTCGCCACGTTTGAGCGCGGCCATCTTCTTGCTTTCCTTCACCATCAGGCGCGGCGGCTTTTCCTTGTTGTCGGGAGCCCAGTTCTCGGGCTCGGCTACAGGCTCGCCATCCTCGATCGCTACGATCTTGAGCACGGTTACCTTGGGTACGCCGCCCATCCGGTGATAGGCAGTGCGTTTGCCGTCGATCAGGCCTTCTTCGGCCATGTCCTTGAGGCGCTTCTTCAGGGCGATCTTTTCCTGACCCTTGAGCCCGAACGCCTTGGCGATCTCGCGCTTGCCGGCGGGAATGTCGGAGGTCTGGATGAATTCGATAATTTGCTGTTTCGACGGAAGCCCCTGCGGCTTCCGGAATTTGTTCTGTTTTGTCATGCCCGCCATATGGGGATGGGTGGGCGACATGTCACCTCTTCCGCCTCACTGCGCTAGCCTCTCCGTTCGTGTCGAGCGAAGTCGAGACACTCTGGCACGGCGCAGCGGTATCTCGACTACGCGCTCGATACGAACGGTTGGTGTCAGTAGGCCTTCGCCAGCAGGATGCGCTCGATCGCCGGATCGCCGGTGAAGATGCAAGTGCCGTCGACCGGTGCGGTGTCCATCGGTACGTTGCGAATGGTGAGCTTGTGTTCCTTGAGACGCTCGACGACCTCGTCCAGCGCTTCGCCGGTGGGCTTAGACCACTGGACCTCGACCCAGCCGGGGTAGCGCGAGGCCGCGAAGTGCTTTTCGACCTCGGCAAAATCGGTGACGCCGCGCGTGATGTTCGCATCGCGGCGTTCGGCAGCTTCGCTCAGCAGCGCGGCCTGCATGTCGGCAAGGATATCGGGGATCGTCTGCCCGGCCACCTCGCGGGTCGGGTTCTGGAAGGCGGGTTTGCCGGTTTCCGCGTTCCATAGCCGATCGCGGCGCAGCAGGCTGACGACGCCATTCTCCATATCGCGGCCGCCGACCTCGACGATCACGGGAGCACCCTTGCGCACATAGTCCCAGCGCTTCTGCGCTGCCTTGCCGGGCCGTGTGTCGAGCAGCACGCGCAGCGGATCGCCGAGCACACTCTGGCTCGCCAGCGTCGCGCGGAGCGCCTCGCAATAGTCGATCAGCGCTTCGTCCTCGGGCTTGTCGCGCAGCATGGGCAGGATGACGACCTGCTGCGGCGCGATCCTTGGGGGCAAGCGCAGCCCATCATCGTCGCCATGGGTCATGATGACACCGCCGACCATCCGGGTGGAAACGCCCCAGCTCGTCGTATGGGCAAGGCTTTCGCTGCCTTCGCGGTTCTGAAATTTGATCCCGCTCGCTTGTGCGAAGTTGGTCCCGAGATAGTGGCTGGTGCCGGCCTGAAGGGCCTTTCCGTCCTGCATCATGGCTTCGATCGACCAAGTCTCGACCGCGCCTGGGAAGCGCTCGTTCTCGGGCTTCTCGCCGGGGATCACGGCCAGCGCGAGATCCTCGTCCGCAAAGGCGCGGTAGACCTCAAGCATGGTGAGCGTGTGCTCCTTCGCCTCGGCCTCGTCGGCATGGGCGGTGTGGCCTTCCTGCCAGAGAAACTCGCTGGTGCGCAGGAACATGCGCGTGCGCATTTCCCAGCGCACGACGTTGGCCCACTGGTTGAGCTTCAAGGGCAGATCGCGCCAGCTCTGGACCCAGCGCGCCATGGCATCGCCGATGATGGTTTCCGACGTCGGGCGGACGACCAGCGGCTCTTCCAGCTTCGCTTCGGGATCGGGAATCAAGCCGCCATCCTTGCCAGCGATCAGGCGATGATGCGTGACTACGGCCATTTCCTTGGCGAAGCCTTCGACATGCTCGGCCTCGCGCTCGAAATTGGAAAGCGGGATGAAGATCGGGAAATAGGCGTTCGAATGGCCCGTCGCCTTGATCCGGTCGTCGAGCAAGCGCTGCATGCGCTCCCAGATGCCGTAGCCCCATGGACGGATGACCATGCAGCCACGCACGCCCGATTCCTCGGCCATTTCGGCAGCGCTGATGACTTCCTGGTACCAGGCCGCGAAATCGTCTTCGCGGCGTGTGGTTAAGGCATGGCGGATGTTGGACATCTAATGATCGAGCCTCGTTCTCAGCGCAAGCGATCTGCCCATCACCGTGCGTGCTGAGCCTGTCGAAGCACCGTGCTTACTTCTGGCGCCGCCCTTAAAGTGAAGGACCGGCCTTCGACAAGCTCAGGGCGAACCGATTTGTGAGATTTTTGGGTCGGAAGCCTACTTGCTGATCTCGTCGAGCTTCTTCTGCATTTCGGCCTTTTGCTTGCGCATCTGGGCAAGTTCGTCCGCCTGATCGGCGGGTTTTCCCGGCGGAGAAGATTTCCGCGTTCCGGGAATGAATGCCTCGGCCGCGTTCTGCATCATCTTGAAATTCGCCTCGGCCATTTTGGCCAGCGGGTTGCTTTCGATTCCCTTGGCGAAGGCCGCCTGCAATTGTTCGCGGTTCTTGCGCAGATTCGCCATACTCGCTTCGAGATAGCTCGGCATCATTGTCTGCATCGAATTGCCATACATCGAGATGAGATCGCGCAGAAAACTGACGGGCAGCATTTGTGTGCCGTGGCTTTCTTCCTCGACGATGATCTGAGTCAGGATCGTATGCGTGATGTCGTCGCCGGACTTTGCGTCGAGCACGTGGAAATCGACATTCTCGCGAACCATCTTGGCCAGATCGTCCAACGTGATGTAGCTGCTGGTGTCGGTATTGTAGAGCCGCCGGTTGGCGTATTTCTTGATGATGATCGGTTCGCCCTCGGCGGTCCGCTTTGCCATATGCGCATGCTCCCCAATTGTGCATTGCAAGAGGCTTAGCATGTGCACAAACCGCGGCGCAATATGACGTAAGGGTCAACCGAAGCGATTGCCTAGTACGGTGAGCAATTCGTATTGCGATAGAGTGGTTTGCCGCGCAGCATCGGGCAAATGGTAAGGCAGCTCCACCCAGTCGCCTTCGCCCAAGTCGGACGCCTGCGACAGATCGAGCACGATCATGTCCATGGACACTTTGCCCAGGATCGGCAGACGCCTGTCTCCTTGCGTAAAATGCGCCCCTGCCCAACTGCGCAGGATGCCATCGGCATAACCGAGCGAGACGACCCCGATCGTCATCCTGCGCCGTGCGGTGAAAGTGGCATTGTAGCCGACGGTCGCCCCGACATCGATTTCGCGGACCTGGATCAAGGCGGCCTGCGGGCTGACCACCTGCCTTATGTCATCGGCAAGCTCGTCTCTCGGAACGCCGCCATAGAGCGAGAGACCGGGCCGCGTCAGATCGAACCCATACTCGGTGCCCAACGCGATCCCCGCGCTGTTCGCAAGGCTCGCCTCCTTGTGCGATACCTGCGGAAGGCAAGCGCGGAATGCCGCCAGTTGGCGCGCATTCATGGCGCTATCTTCGTCGGCGCAGGCAAGGTGGCTCATCAACACTTCGACATCGAGCGCCTGGATGGCGGGGGCGCTCGCTTCGCCGGGCGAAATGCCGAGACGGTTGATACCTGTGTCGATCATCAGGTGGCAGGGGCCGCCCCCACCTTCGGTCCAGAGCTTGGCCTGTCGCAGGCTGTCGATAACCGGACGAACCCCGGTCGCACGGGCAAACTCCACATCGTCCGACGTCAGCGGACCGTGAAGCACCGCCAGTTGTTCCGCCGGAATATGGTCGAGAATGTCGGGAGCCTCGCTCCAATGCGCGGCGAAGAAATCGCGGCAGCCCGCATCGCGCAGCACAGGTATGCAGCGCTCGACCCCAAGGCCGTAACAATCCGCCTTCACCGCCGCGCCCGCGCGCGCGTTTCTCGACATTGCGTCTAGCTTGCGCCAGTTGCTCGCCAATGCAGCGTCGTCGATATGCAGCCGCAAGGTCGGCGGCGGGAGTTCGGTCATGCGGGTCTCACGGAAGAACTGGGGAGGCAGGCGGGTCCTGCCCGCTATCCTCGAAATCGCGCGGTGGCCCATCCGGCAGACCCCACCAGGCGACGATCACGCCGAAGCCGACCACCGCTATCGTGTACCATAGGCCTGCATAAGCATTGCCGGTCATCGCCACGATATAGCCGGCGATCAGCGGCAGGAAGCCGCCGAGATAGCCAGCACCGATATGGTAGGGGATCGACATCGAGCTATACCGGATTTTCGCGGGAAACATCTCCGACAGCAGAGCCGCGACAGAGCCGTAGGTCAGCGCCGACAACACACCGAGCAACAGCAAGAGGGCGACGATCCCGACCAGACTTGCGAACGGCGGTGTCTGGCGCGCGAAGTCATAGCCATTGGTTTCGAGCCATGACTGAATGCTCGCCCGGCGTGTAGCGTCGGGCAGGTCTTCGTAGCTATAGGTCCTGCTTCCGATCGCAAGCTGGGCTTCCGCCGCGTCATCGATGGTATAAGGAATACCGAGTGCGGTAAGATCTTGAAGCGCGCGGCCGCACGGACTGGCCTGAACCTCGGCGAAAGGATCGTATTCGCATGCTGGCCCGCTGATCGTCACCGGGGCAGCGCGCGCGCTGCGCTCCAGCCCCGGATTTGCCAGCGAACCGATGGCCCAGAACACGGGAAACAGCAGAACCAGCGAAGCGATTGCGCCAATGATGATCGGTTTCTTGCGCCCCACCCTGTCGGACCATTTGCCGACCACGACGTAAAAGCTCATCGAAATCGTGCCCGCGATCAGCAGCATCCATTCCACCACGCTTTCGTCGACGCGCATCGGCCCGCGCAGGAACGACAGGCCCGAGAAGAAGGCTGTGTACCAGATCGTCGTCAGGATACCGGTAATGCCGAACAGCGCGACGAATATTCGCTTGGGATTGCCGGGATAGGTCAGGCTTTCCTTGAACGGATTGGCGCTGGTTTCGCCAGCAGCCTTCATCGCCTGGAATACGGGGCTTTCCGACAATTTCAGCCGCATCCAGAGCGAGATGAACAGCAGCACGATCGACAGCAGGAACGGTATGCGCCAGCCCCATGCCGCGAAATCGTCGGCCGGGATCAGGGCGCGGCAGGCGATCACCACCATGATCGACAGGACAAAAACGCCGACCACGCTGGCCTGAATGAAGCTCGTGTAGAAGCCGCGCTTTTCGGGCGGGGCATGTTCGGCAACATAGATCGCCGCGCCGCCATACTCGCCGCCCAGGGCCAGGCCCTGCAATATCCGCAGGCAGATGACGATGATCGGCGCTGCCAAGCCGATGCTGGCGGCGCTCGGGATCAGGCCGACGCCTGCCGTCGCAATACCCATCAGCGTGACCGTGACAAGGAAGGTATATTTCCGGCCCAGTCGGTCGCCGAGAAAGCCGAAAAGGATGGCCCCGAGCGGACGAAATCCGAAACCGACCGCGAAGCCGGCCCAGACCAGCAAGATCTCGAGCGTCTCGTTATCGCTGGGAAAAAAAGCCGCGCCGATCAGACCGGCGAGAGTTCCATAAATGAAGAAATCATACCATTCGAAGACCGTGCCGGCGCTGCTCGCGGCGATCACGAGACGGATCTCCTTTTCCGTCGGTTCCCTGTGCGGCGTGACGGCACCCTCGACCATTTCGCGCTCCCTCCTTCGCGATTTTTATGTTCTAGACAAGCTGGTCTAGCGCACGCCAGCGGGCCTGGAAAGCGCGTCCAGCGCGGCTCTCCACGGCAGGAGGATCGCTTCATGTCGGCCGTGATGCCGACGCGCGGGCTCGAGCAATTCGAGCCGCAGCAGGATCGAACTGGGGGCGGTGCCCGCCAGCCAGCTTTCCAGGGCACCAAGCATGGTGCCGACTTCCGCCTTGTCCATGCCCTGCGCTTCCCGGGCGAAGATCGCTGCCGAGGCCTGCCCTACCGCGCAGGCTGTCGCCTTCAATCCGATATTCCCGAGCCGTTCGGACGTGGACGAGGACAGTTCGATCACGCTGCCGCAGCTACGCGACCGCGCGCGCCCGGTGGCCGCAGCGGTCTTGTCGAAGGGATAGTCCGCCAGTTCGATGGCCAGTGCCAGAAGCTGCGGCGAATAAAGCGCGGGCGCGCGCGGCGTGTCCATTATTGCCCGTCAGCGGCCTGTTCGCGCAGGCGCGACCGGCGTTCCGCGAGGGCCTCGACCAGTGCGCGCGAACTTGCATCGACCAGCTCATAACTCCGCGCGGTGGTGATCCAGTTCGGCCGCCCCTTATAGCCCCAGATCCCGTCATAGCCCAGGACGAGCAGCGAGAAAGCGATGACCACGATTACCACGCCCTTCAGAGCCCCGAAGCCGAAGCCCAATACGCGGTCCACTGGCCCCATG
>CAMYIQ010000078.1 GCA_947258465.1 uncultured Erythrobacter sp. | reverse complement strand
GATTCGAAGACCAGCAGCATCTCGGTTCCGATATCGCTCCAGGGCAGATGGTTGTTACCCACCGATTCGAGGACGAGGTCGCCTTCGCTATAGCTGCCATCGTCATAGGCCCAGCGACCAGACAAGGTGTAGGCGAGGGCGGTGCAATGATGTGAATGGCGCGGCATCTTGGCGTCGGGTTCGAAGCGAACCGACATGACCACCCGTCCGGTGTCCTGGTCGACATCGTGCATCCGGATGCTGACTCCTTCCGCGCCCGGGACCTTGCCCGTCAGGTCGAGCCAGTCGCCATCGGCTTTTCTGATGACCTTGATTGCATTGCTGCTCATTGCATTCTCCTCTTCTTGAATCGGGACAGGCTGGGCGGCGTTCATCGCCGATCTCGTTTCGCCAGGGCATCGGCCGCCTCGCCTATGTCGCTGTCGGCCATGCCTGCGGCGATGGTATTCATCGCTCCTGTGGGGTCCGCGCGCTCACCGCTTCTGAAAAGCAGTAGCTGCGCCCGGACATATTCCGCACCCTGGCCGGCGAGCCTCGGTGCGGGATTGCCGGGATCGGCCGACCCTTCCAGGCCCTCGCCATGGCATGCCGTGCAGGTGGCCAGCGCCTGGGGGACCGACTGTAGTTTCGTGGCAGGCCCGCCTTGAGCGGCGAACCAGCGCGAAAGACTGTCGATCTCCGCATCGCTCAAGGAGAGCGATAGGGGCTGCATGATCGGCGAACTTCGCGATCCGTCAGCGTAGGCGCGGAGCTGTTCGGCGACATAGTTTTGGGGATGTCCTGCAATGGAGGGATAGATGTCGGACTTGCTTTTTCCGCCATCGCCGTGGCAGCCGAAGCAACCTTCGGCGATCTGGAGGATCGGTTCTCGCCCGATTGCCTGGGTCTCGCGCTCTATGCGCTGCTCGATGGCGTTGGCCGCGAGATAGGCATCGACCAGGGGATAGGTGAAATAGCCAACACCAAGGGCAAGGGCTGCTCCGATCAGGATCGTGCGGCGCTTCATGCCTCGGCCCTCAATGCCTGGAGCGTCTCGAGCGCGGCTCTCCTGCCGGAGCGCACAGCTCCATCCATATAGCCGTTCCAGATGCCTCCGGTCTCGGTGCCCGACCAGCATAGCCGGCCGCAAGGCTCGTCGAGTGCTGGCATCAGGGGGCTGGTCAGGAGACCCGGGGGCATGGGCGACACGCAGCTCACGCTCCATTCCTCCTGCCCCCAGTCGTGCAGGTGGAACTCCGTCGGATCGAGGAACCTGTCATCGTCCATCGACTCCGCAAAGAGCTTTGTCAGTTGCCGCTTGGCGGTTTCGTGATCCGGACTGACCTCCCCGACGCGAAGGAAGGCGTTGATGACCCCGATTTCCTGCTGCGGAGGCGAATTGTCGTAGGCCCAGATCAGCGGCCCATCGGCGGAAAGGATCTGGCCGTTATAACCGTTATCGAACCAGAACGGGCGTTTGTACGCCATCGCGGACTTGCACATGGGCGCATGCGCCGGCCAGCGATCCTGCAAGGCCCGGCGCGCATCGGGTAGCGCAGGGGCGAATGCAATCTTGCGGCAGAGCGGCGGCGACAGCGCCATGATGACGCGGCGGGCTCGTAGCAGCCCCTTCGTTGTCTCCACCTCGACGATGTCCGAATTCCAGTTTCTGATTGCTTTGACTGCGGTGCCGAGATGCACCTTGGCCCCGAGTTCTTCCGCCATCTTGTCGGCCAGGACCTGCGAGCCGCCGACGAACCGCGTCTGCTGCGCGCCGCCCTTCTGCGCTTCGAGGCGCTGGAAGCCCCCGGCAAAATTCAGCATCGAGAGATAATAAAGCATCGAGCAATTCCCGATGCCGCTACCGACCGTCAGCACGGAAGCGATCTTCATGGTGAGCAGATCGAAGCCGCCGACGTCCTGGCGCGCGAGCCACTGCGCAATACTTATGCGATCAAGTTCGCGCGCGTTGGGGGCCATCCACGGCCGGTCATGCGGCACCTGCGCCGCAAGAGCGTCCAGTCGTTTCATCAGGCCCACTTCGATTTCGATCGAGCCGTCGGATTCGAAGGCGACCTGATCGGAGCCCCAGCGGAAGACCATGCGCCCGTCGTAGATGGAATCGAAGGTTTCGACGTCCAGTTCGCGGGCGAGGTCAGCAATGGCCGTTTGGCCGGGTCCGATCCATTGCCCGCCGGCCTCGCTGAAATGGCCTCCAGCCAGGTCGTGATTGAGTACGCGGCCGCCGACCCTGTCCCTCGCTTCGAGGACCGCGAAGGAACCGTTCCCTGCCCGGTCGAGGTCGCGGGCAGCGGTTAGGCCTGCGAGCCCTGCGCCCACGATGATCACGTCGAGAATTTCCGGGCCACCTTGGGCGGCCGCATCGGCCGCGCCGACGGCGGAGACAGCAACCGCAGCTAGTGCACCGCTCGCCAGGAGGCTGCGGCGATCGATTGTGGGACCACATGTCGATTGATTGCTCATACCTTCCCCAAAACACGATAATTATCGAATCAAGGGATAGCTAGGAAGAGGCTTTCCGTCAATAACCTCCAAATTTGACAAAAATGACCCAAACAACCAACTTGATAAACAGATATAAATCGATAAATGCTCTCCGGGCAGACCGTGGCTTATGGTCCGGCGGAGCATCGCAAAAAAGAGAAAGGATGTGGTGGTATGACTGAACGATCGGGGCTTGTGCTTGTGAAAATGGCGGCGCTCCTGGCCGCCGTCCTGTGCCTGTCCGTTTATCCGCTGCTGTTGACAGCCGTCGATTTCGATGCGGCTTTGCTGGAGCAGCCTGCGGCGATGATCGAGCTCGACGGGACTGCGATACTCTGGCTCGAGAGGGCCATGCTGGCCGATATGCTGGGCTTCTATCTCTTGCAGATTCCGATTGCGATCTTCCTTCACCTGCGGCTGCGCGCCAATCCGGTGATGAATTACGCGACTGTGTTCGGTGTCGGATATTGCCTCATCGGCGCGATCGGTGCAGCCGCCCTCTCGGTCGCCTGGCCCACGCTCTCGGCGCTTTATCAATCGGCGCCGGACGAAGCCGCCCGCATTGCCCTGCGCGACAGCTTTACAACGATCTCCGCTGTCGTGAATGTGGGTCTATGGGGGCGCGCCGAGTTCCTGCTGGGTGCTCTCTGGTGGATACTCATCGGTTTCGCGGCTGATGGAACGATGCGCGCATTTCGCACAGTGTCATGGGTGCTGGGCGGCGCGACGGCCTTGGCCTGGCTGGGCAACCTCCTCTCGGCGCCCTCGCTCGCGGAGCCCGCGCTGATGGCCTATATGGTTCTCGTTCCGATCTGGCTCATCACCATGGTTGTCGGTGTTCGCTCGCCCAATGCGTGATTCCCGCTCCAGTTGGCCGGGCTCGGTGCGATTACGAACAGCCCGCGTTCCAATCTCGAAGCATGATCTATTTGGCTTCGAGGTTCACGAAGCGAGCCGAACGGATCCTGGCTTTGAAGAAGGGAAAATACGCGTCCGTTCCGAAGTGGTTGCCGCCCTCGACGCGTGTCGGGATCCGATAACCGCCGAAATCGCGGAAGTCGGACAGAGACCCTCCGAACGGTTGGAAACGGTAAGTTTCCTCAGGGTTGGCCGAACTCCAGCGCTGAATCGTTACGGCGGTGGGTCGGCCATCGGCCGCGATGGCGATCTCGACGGCTTGCTCGAAATCTCCGTTCGACACGATGGCCCGAGCGGTCTCGGGGCCCGCCTCCTCCCAGCGCACGTGGTCACTGGGCAGCAGGCTTGCCGGTGCCCAGAACGCGGCTTCGGCCACCATTCGGCCGAACGCCGAACGCAGATGGTCGCTATCGTCCGAAACCCGCACTACCGGGAAGAGGCCCATGAACCAGAAACGAGTCCAGGAACGGCTGGATTCCAGGCCATCGGAGCCTCCGATC
>CAMYIQ010000077.1 GCA_947258465.1 uncultured Erythrobacter sp. | reverse complement strand
TCCCCCAATTACGGCGGCAACCAACCCGAATATTGCAACGATGACGGCGGTATCAAGCATGATCACAGCGGGATATTATCGTGCTTCTTCCAAGGGTTCTCGAGCTGCTTGGTCCGCAGCTTCCTTAGCCCCAGCGCGATCCGCTTGCGGGTGGAGTGCGGGTAGATCACCTCGTCGATATAGCCGCGCTGGGCGGCCACGAAGGGGTTGGCGAAGCGGTCTTCGTATTCCTTGGTTTTCTCGGCGATCTTGTCGGGATCGTCGCGGTCCTGGCGGAAGATGATCTCCACCGCGCCCTTGGCGCCCATCACGGCGATTTCGGCGGTCGGCCAGGCGTAGTTCAAATCGCCGCGCAAGTGCTTGGAGGCCATCACGTCGTATGCGCCGCCATAGGCCTTGCGGGTGATGACGGTGATCTTGGGCACGGTCGCCTCGGCATAGGCGAAGAGCAGCTTGGCGCCGTGCTTGATGATGCCATTGTGCTCCTGGGCCGTGCCGGGAAGGAAGCCGGGCACGTCGACGAAGGTCAGGATCGGGATTTCGAAAGCATCGCAAAAACGCACGAAGCGCGCGGCTTTCTTGGAGGAATTGATGTCGAGCACCCCGGCCAGCACCATCGGCTGGTTCGCCACCACACCCACCGTGCGCCCCTCGATCCGGCCGAATCCACACAGGATATTGGCCGCATGGTTCGGCTGAATCTCGAAGAAATCGCCCTCGTCCAGCGTCTTCCGGATCACCTCGTGCATGTCGTAAGGCTGATTGGCATTGTCGGGGATTAGCGTGTCGAGGCTCGGCTCCTCGCGGTCCCAGGCGTCGCTGGTCGGGCGCTCGGGCACCTCCTCGCGGTTCGACAGTGGCAGGTAATCGACGAAATCGCGCGTGGCGAGAAGCGTCTCGATATCGTTGTCGAAGCTGTTGTCGGCGACGCTGGTCTTGGTCGTATGCGTTTTCGCCCCGCCCAGCTCTTCCTGCGTGACGACCTCATTGGTCACAGTCTTCACCACGTCCGGGCCGGTGACGAACATATAGCTCGAATCCTCGACCATGAAGATGAAGTCGGTCATCGCGGGCGAGTACACCGCCCCGCCCGCGCACGGCCCCATGATAAGGCTGATCTGTGGCACCACGCCGCTGGCCAGAACATTGCGTTGGAACACTTCGGCATAGCCGCCGAGGCTGGCGACGCCTTCCTGGATGCGTGCGCCGCCACTGTCGTTAAGGCCGATCACCGGCGCGCCAACCTTCATCGCGGTGTCCATCACCTTGCAGATCTTTTCTGCATGGCGTTTGGAAAGAGAGCCGCCGAAGACCGTGAAATCCTGAGAGAAAACATAGACGAGGCGGCCGTTGATCGTGCCCGATCCGGTGACCACGCCATCGCCGGGGATCTTCTGGTCCTGCATGCCGAAATCGACGCAGTCATGTTCGACATAGGTGTCGAGTTCCTCGAAACTGCTTTCGTCGAGCAAGACATCGAGCCGTTCGCGTGCGGTCAGCTTGCCCTTGGCGTGCTGGGCATCGATCCGCTTCTGTCCTCCACCCATGCGGGCAGCTTCGCGGCGGCGTTCCATCTCGGCTATATTTGAAGACATGCTCTCTCCGTGAAATGCGATTGCACGAGCGCCTAGGGCGAAGTGTGCCGCAGCGTCAATTCCGCCTTTGGTCGCGTTCGGCGGAAATGAGGAACTCTACATTTCCTTCCGGCCCTTTAATCGGGCTTTCAACAATGCCCTGCACCTCGAAATTCAGGCCTTCGATCCATTGGCGGATTTCGCCGCAAACCCGATCATGCAGCGTCGGGTCGCTGACAACGCCCTTCCTGCCCACCTCTTCACGCCCGACTTCGAATTGCGGCTTGATCAGCGCGACCAGGCGGCAGCGCGGCCCGGCCAATTGCAAGGGCACTTCGAGCACTTTGGCGAGGCCGATGAAACTCGCATCGCACACCACCCAGCTAACGGGCCGATCGATAAGCTCCGGCGTGAGAATCCGGGCGCTGGTCTGTTCGAGCACGGTCACGCGCTTATCTTGCCGCAGCTTCCAGGCGAGCTGATTGGTCCCGCTATCGACCGCGAAAACATGCGCCGCGCCGGTTTGGAGAAGCACATCGGTGAACCCGCCGGTCGAGCTGCCAATGTCCATCGCTGTGACGCCCGCCGGATCGAGCCCGAAATGCTCGATCGCGTGGGCGAGTTTGATACCCCCGCGCGAAACCCAGGGATGATCGCGCCCGCGCACCTCGAGCGGCGCATCCTCGGCAAGCTGCTGCCCCGGCTTGGCGAGCTTCTGTTCGCCCGAGAAAACCAGCCCCGCCATGACGAGCGCCTGCGCGCGCGTGCGGCTCTCCACGAGGCCGCGGTCCACAAGCATCTGATCGAGACGTTTCTTCTTCGGCATTGGAAACTTGGCGCTTAGCGATCATTGAAGCGGCATGAAACCGATCTATTTCCCATTCGGCGGCGCATTGGCGCTCAGCTTCACCATCGCCGCCTGCGTACCCGCTCCGGATTCCACCCCCGCACCGAAGCCGACACCCACGCCGTCCCCGGTGCAGACAGCCCCTCCGCCGCCCGCCCCGGCTCCGGCCCCGCCGAGGGAGGACTGGATCGACGAGGCGCGTACTCCGGGCGAGTGGACCTATAGCAATGGCGGCGCCGGTGGTGCGGCTCGCTATGTAGACAGCCGGGGCGCGCCGGTCTTTTCGATTCTCTGTTTGGCAGACGATGCCAGGATTGCCTTGG
>CAMYIQ010000076.1 GCA_947258465.1 uncultured Erythrobacter sp. | reverse complement strand
TTTCAAGCTCCGCCTTCCCGAGCTCATGATCAAATTGCCGGAAAAAGTCCTCGCCGGCCGCGCGCACGTACAGGCTCGCGCAGGGTCGGCGCAGACCGAGATCGGCCGGCTGACCGTGCGCGCGCCGATCGCGGGAGAGATCCTGGCGGTGAACATCCGCAAGGGCGAATATGTCAGCACTATGGGCGGAGGCGGCGCGCAGCCTTTCATCGAAATGGGGCAAACGCAGCCGCTGCATGTCCGCATCGATATCGACGAAGAGCAGGCACCGCGCGTTTCTCTGGGTGCACCGGCAACGGTCAGTCCGCGTGGAGCATCCGACCGGCGGGTGAAGGCCAAGTTCGTCCGGGCCGAGCCGCTCGTGGTCCCCAAACGCTCGCTTACCAACAGCGCTGCGGAACGTGTCGATGTGCGCGTGCTGCAGCTTATCTATGAACTGCCCGAAACCGATGGTCTGTTCCGCGTGGGCCAGCAGGTCGATGCCTATATCGCCGCCAAGGGAGCGGGGGAATGATGCCGCGCGCATTCTTCCTGACCGCGAGCGCGCTGGCGCTTGCGTCCTGCGCGGCCGGTCCGCCGCCCGAGATCGCGACACCGGTGCCGGTCCTGCCCGACAGCTTTTTATTCGCGCCCGACACGCAGCAGGAAACGACCCTGGCGGGGTTGCTTCCCGTCGACGATCCGGCGTTCGATACGCTTGCCGCCCAGGCGCTCGCCTCTTCGCCGACCTTGGCGGAAGCCGCGGCCCGGGTCGAACAGGCCCGAGCCGGAGCCGCTCGCGCGGGGGCCGAACGTCTGCCCGATATCGGCGCGAATGCCTCGGTAACAGGAACGCGCACCAACCCGGCCTCTTTCGGCGGCGATTTGCCGCCGGGGGTAACGTTCGACACCGAGCGCGTGTCCTATGCGGCCAATCTCACGGCACGCTGGGACCTCGACCTGTTCGGTCGCCTGCGTGCGCAGGAGCGCGCCGCACTGTCCCGGATCGATTCCGCGAATGCCAGCCTGCGGGCGGTGCGCAACGCGCTGCTGGCGGAGATTGCGGCGAGCGTGATCGACTGGCGGACCATCGAAGCGCGCGATGCCGAGGTGCGCAGCGATCTGGCTTCGGCCCAGGAACTTGCGCGCCTTGCCGATGTGCGCGAACGCGCCGGGATCGCACCCGGCTTCGATCGCGTGCGGGCGGAGGGTTCGGCAGCCAGTTCGCGCAGCCGCCTGGCTGCCCTCGAGAGCGAGCGGACGCGGCTTCTGGGACGGCTCGTCACGCTGACGGCTCAAAGCGGGGCGCAGGTTCGCGCCGCGCTGGCGCAGGGCGAAGCCGATGCGGATCTGCCCGCGCCGCCCGAAACGCTCCCTTCCGCGCTGCTCGCCAACCGACCGGATGTGCTTGCTGCGGCCGCCACCCTGGCAGCGGAAGATGCGGAGCTTGCCGCAACGGCGCGCAGGCGGTTTCCGACTTTTGACCTGTCGGGTGCGATCGGCCTGCTGGCATTCGGGATCGGCGACCTGTTCGACAGCGAGTCGGTGGTCGGTTCGCTTGCCGCGACGATTGCCGGTCCACTGCTCGATTTCGGGCGGATACAAGCCGAAATCGATGGTGCCGCAGCGGAAAAGAAGGCCGCTTTCGAGGCCTATCGGGGCGCGGTCTATACCGCTTTGGGCGATGCCGAAGCGGGTTATGGCCTGGTTGCCGCCACCGATATCGAAGCGCAGGCCGCAGCAGCCGAGGCCGCAAGCCTGCAGCGCGCGGCGCGGCTCGCCAATACGCGATATGAAGCCGGGCTGGCGGATTTCCTGACGGTTCTCGAAGCGCGTCGGTCAGCCGATGCCAGCGGCGAACGGGCGGCGGCCGCGCTTGGCCGTGCCCGCCGCGCGCGCATTCTGCTGTGGCAGGCGCTGGGCGGGACCGATCTCCCCTAGATCATCGCTCCGCCATCGACCACGATGGTCTGGCCGGTGGTCCATCTCGCTGCGGGTGAGGAGAGATAGATGGCCGCGCCGGCGATATCCTCCGGTTCGCCGATCCGGCGCATGGCAAGCTTCTTTTCGGTCGCGGCGAGCGCCTGCGGATCGTCCCATAGCGCTTTGGCAAAGTCGGTCTTCACCAGTCCCGGCGCAATTCCGTTGACGCGGATGCCGTGCTTGCCATTCTCTGCGGCATAATTGCGCACGAGTTGGAAATCGGCGGCCTTCGAAACGCAATAGGCGCCGATCGTGGTCGAGGCGCGCAGGCCCCCGATCGAACTGATGACGATGATCGCTCCATCGCCTTTCTCGCGCATGGCGGGCAGGGCCAACTGGATCAGCCAGTGGTTCGACAGGATATTGTTATCGAGGACCTTGCGGAACTGATCGTCGGAGATCCCGTCCATCGATCCATAATGGGGATTGCTCGCCGCATTGCAGATAAGGATGTCGACCGGGCCGAGTTTCTCGCTGGTCCGTGCGAACAGATCTTCAAGCTGGGCTTTCTCGGAAATGGAAGCGGCGATCGCCACCGCGCTGCCTTGGCCATGCTCGGCATTGATTGCCGCGGCGACCTCCTCGCAGGCATCCTGCTTGCGGCTTGAGATCACGACCCGCGCGCCCTGCGCCGCAAGGCCTTCGGCAATGGCACGGCCGATCCCACGGCTCGATCCGGTTATGACAGCAACCTTTCCGGTCAGATCGAATGACGACATGGCTTTTCCCCCTGGCTCAATAAAAAGGGTCCGGCATCGCGAGACGCCGGACCCTTCTGTGGCTCACCCGATATGTATCAGAAGCCGGCGCGAACGGTCACGCCATAGGTCCGCGGTTCGGCAAGGAAGGCCGAATAGGTCTGCTGCGGAGCCACGAACGGCGTGTTGAACGCCACCTGAGTGTAGTCCTTGTCGAACAAATTGTTCGCCCAGAACTCCAGACCCCAGCGCCGGTCGGGACCGGTGATGCCGATGCGGCCGTTGACGATGACATAGGAATCCTGTTCCTTGCCGAAGAGCAGGTCGGAACCGGTGTTGAAATCGTCCGTCGCGCGGGCGTTCAGGAAGAACAGGCCCGACAGGCCGGAATTGCCGATCGGCGGAGTCCAGCTAAGCGAAGCCGTGCCGACCCATTCGGGCGCGTTCGACAGGTTGTCGCCCGGCAACAGGCGCAGCGCCGGATCCAGCGGGGCGCCCGTATCGGTACCGATCAGGTTGTCTTCGTAGCTGGTGTCCGAATAGGTGATCCCCATCGTCATGGTCAGATCGCGGATCGGGCTGAGCGAGGTTTCGAACTCGAAACCCTGCGCGATCACGCCGGGTGCCACGTCGTCGACCGCGCAGGCCCCGGTCGCCGGATCGCCATCGCGATCACCGCCGCCAAGATCGGTGTCGCAGCCATTGACATTCTGCACCAGGAAGACCGAACCGTTGAAGGTGTTCAGCTGGAAGTTGCTGAATTCCTGGCGGAAGGCCGCGATGCTGAAGCCAAATTTGCGGCTCGAATACTTCACCCCGACTTCGAAGGCGTCGACCGTCTCCGCGTCGAACTGAAGGTTCGCCGTGTTGAGGTTGGTCACATCGAGGAACAGCGGGTTCGACAGCGCCGAGCGGTCGAGGTTGAAACCACCCGCCTTATAGCCCTTCGAATAGGAACCGTAGAGCAGCCAGTCGGGATCGGGCTTCCAGCTCAGGATCGCCGTGCCGGTGAACTCGTCTTCGTCCCGCGTATCGGAAATCGACACGCCGTTGAGTTCGGCTGTCGAGTTGCCCTGGCAGGACAGGGCGATCAAGCCGCCGGCCAGAGGTGCCAGGGGCGTGGTCAGCAAGCCGCTGAGAAGCGCGCGGTTCTGCGGGCAGAACACGTTGTCGTTCCCGAACGTCGCATCAAAATCCTTGGTTTCGTTCGTATAACGAACGCCCAGAGTCAGATCGACTGTATCGGTCAGATGGACGATATTGTGTGTGAAGACGGCGAAGTTCTCGCTCGTCTGATTGTAGACATCCCCAGTCCCGCCACGATCGCGAACCTGCGCGAGATTGTTGATCCCGGCAATGATCAGCGGAGTGGCCGGGCCGAAGGCTGGAGCGCCAAGCGTTCCGTCGATCGCTGCGATGTTGGCACCGAAGCAGTTGGCCGCCGATGGATTGGCCAGCGCCGGATTGATCGCCAGCGCGATACGGCAGTTTGCGAAGGTGCCGTAATCGTTGCCGAACCGCAGATTGTCTCGCGTTTCGAGCTTTTCGTTGGCGTAATAGGCGCCGACCAGCCAGTCCAGTCGATCGTTGAAGGCCGTGCCGTTGAGGCGGAATTCCTGCGTGAAGGTCTTGAACTCGCGCGCACCGGCATTTTCGCCCGGAGCACGATAGAGAATGTCGACCGTCGTATAGTCGGTATCCGATGCCTGATTGTTCGAATATTCCCGGTAGCCCGTGATCGAAGTCAGCGTGATATTGCCGAACGTCCAGTTGAGCTCGCCCGAGATACCGTAATCTTCCGTCTCGCCCGCATAGCTGCGGCCTGCCGTGGGATAGATATTGCGGTTGAACGTCGATTGCGAAAGCGCGCGCGGATCCTGCCCGAGGCCGAGAAGGATCGGAACGATCGGGTTCGACGTGCTGGTCAAGGCGGGGCCGCCATTGGGCCGCGTGAAGGGATCGAGGCCCGGGCTCACCCGCGCAAGCGGAGCGAAGTCGGGCTGGACGAAGGTCGCTGCGCAGCAGGCTTCGTCTTTCTTCGAATAGTCGCCGACCAGGCGGAAGCTGACGTCTTCGGTCGGTTCGAACAGCACTTGGGCGCGAACCAGGTAACGGTCGCGATTGTTGACGTCGGTGTTGTTGGTCACATCGTTGTAAAAGCCGTCACGCTTGAAATACACGCCGTCGATACGCGCCGCCACCGTTTCGCCGAGAGGGGCATTGATGCCCCCTTCGACCTTGATCGCATCGTAATTGCCATAGGTGAAAGCGCCGTAGCCGGAGAATTCAAATTCGGGCGGGGCAGTGTAGATGTTGATCAGGCCTGCCGAGGAGTTGCGCCCGCCCAGCGTGCCTTGCGGACCGCGCAGGATTTCCACACGATCGATCGGGCCGAGTTCGGACAGGGCATTGCCCGAACGCGAACGATATACGCCATCCACGAAGACCGCGACCGAGCTTTCGAGGCCCGGATTGTCGCCGACCGTTCCGATACCGCGGATACGCGCAGAGCCATTGGCTTCGTTGCCGGTCGAGGAGACGAGCAGGGACGGGGCAACCTGATTAAGGTCGCGAATATCGGAAACACCGGATTTCTCCAGCAATTCGCCCGAAACGGCCGACACGGCGACCGGGACGTCGGCCAGTGCCTGTTCGCGGCCCTGGGCGCGCACGATGATGACATTGCTATCATCGACATCTGCGGCGTCGACACGATCGGCTTCCTGATCGGTTTCAACCTGATCCTGCGCCTGCGCCGCGACGGGCACGAAGGCAAGCGCCCCGGCCAGTGCTCCCAGCGCACATTGATGACGTAGTCCGAATCTCTGCATGGGTTTCTCCTCTCCTGTGGGCTGCCCGCTGTGGGTGCATACCCTCGCATCGAATTTGAATGCGCTTTGCCCGATTATGTCAAGGGACAACGGTCAAACGTGCCATTTCAATCGTCGAATTGCGTACCGATGTTTCGAAAATACCGCAGTTTCGCGCTTACTGATTGAAGCGCTTGCCGGTTTCGGCCTTCTTGCGCAGAAATTCGCTGACCGGCAGGCCATGGCGCTCCAGTCCCGCGACGACCGTGTCGAGCCCGATCGTATCGGCCCAGAACATCGGGCCTCCCGTATAGAGCGGCCAGCCATATCCGTTGATCCACACCACATCGATATCGCTCGCACGCTGCGCCATGCCCTCGTCGAGGATTTTCGCGCCTTCATTGACCATGGGATAGAGCAGGCGCTCGCGGATCTCGTCCTTGGAAATCTCGCGCTGCTCCCTGCCTTCCTTGGCGGCGAAATCGGCGATGATCGCCTTCACTTCGTCCGAGGGCGTGCGATTGCGCGCTTCGTCGTAGTCATAGAAGCCCTTGCCATTCTTCTGGCCGAAGCGCTCCTTGGCGCAGAGCGCCTCGCGGATCGTGGTGACTTTGGTCGGGTCGCGGTGCCAGCCGATATCGATCCCCGCCAGGTCGCCCATCTGGAACGGTCCCATGGGGAAACCGAATTCGAGCAGTACGTCGTCGACTTCCCAATAATTCGCGCCTTCCATGATCAGCTCGTTCGCCTGCTCCTGACGCTTGGAGAGCATGCGGTTGCCGATGAATCCCGGGCACACGCCCGAAACGGCGGCCACTTTGCCGATTGTTGTCGATAGCTTCATCACCGTTGCCAGCACATCGTGGCGCGTTTCCTTGCCGCGCACGACTTCAAGCAGTTTCATGATGTTGGCGGGCGAGAAGAAGTGCATGCCCACGACATAACCGGGGCGCGCCGTTGCCGTGGCGATCTCGTCCACATCGAGATAGCTGGTGTTGGAGGCAAGGATCGCGCCTTGCTTCACCACTTCGTCGAGTTTGGCGAAGACCTCTTTCTTGACGTCCATGTTTTCGTAGACCGCCTCGATCACGAGATCGCAATCGGCGAGGTCGCCATAGGACAGCGTGGGTGTCAGCAGGCCCATGGCCTGTTCGACCTGCTCGGCCGTCATGCGGCCTTTCTTGGCAGTGTTTTCATAGTTCTTGCGCATTACCCCCGTGCCTCGGTCGAGCGCATCCTGCGTCATTTCGAGGATCATCACCGGAATACCGGCGGAGAGGAAATTCATCGCGATCCCGCCGCCCATCGTTCCGGCACCGATCACGCCGACTTTCTTGATCGGGATCAGCGGCGTATCCTTGGGCACGTCGTCGATCTTGTTGGCGGCGCGTTCGGCAAAGAAATAGTGGCGCATCGCCGCGCTTTGCGTGCCGCTCATCAGTTTCATGAACAGCTCGCGTTCCTTTTGCACGCCTTCGGCATAGGGCAGCTCGCCCGCCGCCTTGACCGCTTCGATCGCCGCATTGGGGGCATCGAAACCGCGAATCCGGCGGGCTTGGCTGGCCCGGAAGCGGTCGAACAGGTCGGGATCGCGCACGCCATCCTCATTGGCATTGCCTTCCGACGCACGCGGGACCGGCTGGCCGATCTTCGACCTGGCGAAGGCGATGGCATCGGCCTCGAGGCTGTCTTCGCCGATGAGTTCGTCGAGCAGACCGATGGCCTTGGCTTTCTTGGCCGGGATTGGATTGCCGCCGACGACTAGGGGCAAGGCGGCCTCCGCCCCGACGAGGCGCGGCAGACGCTGCGTGCCCGCGGCGCCGGGGATCAGGCCGAGCTTTACTTCGGGCAGGCCGAGTTTCGCACTCGGCACCGCGACGCGGTAATGGCAGGCCAGCGCCACCTCGCAGCCGCCGCCGAGCGCCGTACCGTGGATCGCGGCAACCACCGGCTTGTCGCTCGCTTCCATTGCGTCGAGCGTTTCGGGCAGGCTCGGGCCGACCGGCGGCTTGCCGAATTCGGTGATGTCCGCACCGGCGAAGAAGGTCCGCCCGTCGCAGCGAATGACCACCGCCTTGACCGCGTCATCGCCGATCGCTTCTTCGATCGCGTCCTTCAGCCCGGCGCGCACGGCCTGTCCCAAGGCGTTGACCGGCGGATTATCGGAAATGACGACAAGCACATCGTCATGGCGCTGTGTGCGGATGGGGGAGGTCATCGGTGTCTCCTCAGGCG
>CAMYIQ010000075.1 GCA_947258465.1 uncultured Erythrobacter sp. | reverse complement strand
CCCAAGCCGACGCCCTGATACACGAAGGCCGCGCCAGCATGGAGTTGGCACGGCCTTTGTTGCGATTGAAGCGACGATCAGGCCGCCTGTTTCACCTCGGCGACGATTTTCCTGGCCGCATCGCCAAGATCGTCTGCGCTGACGATCGGGAGGCCCGAATTGTCGAGGATAGCCTTGCCTTCTTCGACATTGGTGCCTTCCAGGCGCACGACCAGCGGGACCGAAAGGTTCACGTCCTTCGCCGCCTGGACGATACCGTTGGCGATAACATCGCATTTCATGATGCCGCCGAAGATATTGACGAGGATCCCCTCGACCGCCGGATCCTTGAGGATGATCTTGAAGGCGGCGGTGACTTTTTCGGTGGTGGCGCCGCCGCCTACGTCGAGGAAGTTCGCCGGGAAGGCGCCATTGAGCTTAATGATATCCATCGTCGCCATGGCGAGGCCTGCGCCGTTGACCATGCAGCCGATATTGCCGTCGAGCTTGATGTAGGCGAGATCGTATTCGCTCGCCTCGACTTCGGCCGGGTCTTCCTCGGTCTCGTCGCGCAGCGCCTCGACGTCCTTGTGGCGGAACAATGCGTTGCCGTCGAAGCTCATCTTGGTGTCGAGGACGAGCAGATTGCCGTCTTCGGTTTCAACCAGCGGGTTGATCTCGAGCATCTCGCAGTCGAGATCCATGAAGGCGGTGTAGAGCTGCTTGGCCAGCTTCTGCGCCTGCTTGTTGAGATCGCCGCTCAGCTTGAGCGCAAAGGCCACCGCGCGGCCATGGTGCGGCATGAAGCCCTGCGCCGGGTCGATGGTGATGGTGGTGATCTTTTCCGGCGTCGAATGCGCGACTTCCTCGATGTCCATGCCGCCTTCGGTCGAAACGATCATGGCGACGCGGCCCGTGGCGCGGTCGACCAGCATCGAGAGATAATATTCCTCGGCGATGTCGACCCCGTCGGTGACATAGAGGCGGTTGACCTGCTTGCCCGCATCGCCGGTCTGTACCGTCACCAGCGTATTGCCCAGCATTTCCCTGGCGTTGGCTTCGACTTCCTCGATGCTCTTGGACAGGCGCACGCCGCCCTTTGCATCCGGGCCGAGTTCCTTGAACTTGCCCTTGCCACGGCCACCCGCATGGATTTGCGCCTTGACGACATAGAGCGGCCCGGGGAGCTGCTTGGCACCTTCGACCGCTTCCTCCACGGTCAGCGCGGCATGACCGGCGGGGATGCCGATGCCGTATTTCGCGAGCAGTTCCTTGGCCTGGTATTCGTGAATGTTCATGTCGAAGCGTCGTCCTTCGCGTGATGCGCGTGGGGGAGTTGGGTGTCGCGTGGGCCATAAGCATGTCTGGGCGCGCTTGAAAAGACCGACTTTCCGGTACATCTGCGACCCGAACACCCATGATCGACAGCAAGCGCCTGGAATCCATCGTCTCCGAAGCGGGGCGGATCGCCTTCGGCCTATGGCCGGGGGCGGGGAACGCCTTGGATTCATGGGAGAAGAAACCCGGAGATCCGGTTTGCGAGGCGGATCTTGCGGTCGATGCCTTTCTCAAGCGAGAGCTGGGGGCGCTGCTCCCTTCGGCCGGATGGCTTTCCGAGGAAACCGCCGACGATTCGTCTCGCCTCGACCATGACCTGATCTGGTTGGTCGATCCCGTGGATGGTACGCGCGATTTCATTCGCGGACGAACCGGCTGGGCGGTGTCCGTCGCGCTGATCAGCGCGGGCCGGCCGCTGATCGGTACGCTGTGCGCGCCGGCACGAGGGGAAACCTGGCAGGCCGTCGCCGGACAAGGGGCGTTTCGCAACGGCGAGAAGCTTCATGCCAGCACCCGGCGGGAATTTCCCGGATCGCGTGTGCCCGCGCATGTTTTGCCCAAGACCGATGGCGATCTTATCACGGTCGACCAGCCCAATTCGATTGCGCTGCGTATTGCCATGGTGGCCGCCGACGAGGCCGACCTTGTGGCCACCGTGCGCTGGGGTTTCGAATGGGATATCGCCGCTGCCGGAATGATCGCGCGCGAAGCGGGGGCCGCGGTCAGCGACGCCTATGGCAACAAGCTGGATTACAACAAGCGCGATCCGCGTGCTTTCGGAGTGCTGGTCAGCGCGCCGGAAATTCACGGCGCCGCCGTCGAGCGGCTGGCGAAGCGGATTGGGTAGGCTGATATGAGGCGCGCTATCGATCTCCCTCGATAGCTTGCGGCTGCACCGGCCCGCGCCCCCTCCCGAAAGGTCAGGACGCATGCCCCGACCCCACGCGAAAAAGGGCCGGCCCGAAGGCCGACCCCGAATGGTTGCAAATATCTCGAAGAGCGGGCGCTTAGTACCCTTGTCCCTGCGCCGCCTGCACATCTTGCTCGTCGAACGGAATGATCTTGATTTCGACCCGCCGGTTGAGCGGTTCGTTCACGCCATCGGCGGTCTGAACTTTAAGCCGCGTCTCGCCGAAACCCATCCAGCGAATGCGCGACGAGCTGACTCCGCGCGAAATCAGATAGTTCGACACCGCTTGCGCACGCTGTTCGGACAGGCGCTGGTTCGACTGTGCCGACCCGACCGTGTCGGTGTGGCCGTACACATCGATCAGGCTGTTGGGATATTGCGTGAGGCTGCTCGCCACGCGGTCCAGCAAATCACGGAAGCCCGGAGAAATGGTATAGCTGCCGGTGGCGAAGGTTACGCCGTCGGGCAGGTTGACGAGGATCGCTTCCCCGCCATCGGTTTCCGAAACGTCGACACCGGACCCGGCGGTCTGTTCTTTCAGTTCCTTGATCTGCCGGTCCATCTTGTAACCGACCGCGCCGCCGGCAACGCCGCCCGCGGCCGCGCCGATGATGCGCCCGGTCTTGCCGCCGATCACCCCGCCAAGCAGGCCGCCGACAATGGCACCGCCGGCCCCGCCGAGCACAGTGCGCGAGACTTTTCTCTCGCCGGTGTTGGGATCCGTGACGCAGGCCGAGACGGTCATAAGCGATACGGCGGCCAGGCTGGCCGTAAGAATGCGCGACTTCTTCATATGATATTCCCCATCATGTGTAGCTCCAGGCCCGAACAAGGGGGGCCAAGGCCGGGCGAACGGTACCGGACGCGCCCACCCGCGTCACACATCCAGAAACCGCTCAGCGGCTGCTGCGTTCCCGCGCCCTTGCAGATAAGTCGCGCAGACCGCTGGCACGACGCAAGTTTTATGCTAGCTGACGCCCCGTGACACCTTTTCCTTGGACCGACCTGCTGATCATTGCCGGGCTGATCGTATTGAATGGCGTTTTCGCCATGAGCGAATTGGCCATCGTTTCCGCGCGCACCGCTCGCCTCAGGTCGGCTGCTCAGCAAGGGAATGGCGGCGCCAAGATCGCGCTGGAGCTGGCGGCGGAGCCAGGCAAGTTCCTGTCTACCGTGCAGATCGGCATCACGCTGATCGGGATCATCGCCGGCGCATACTCCGGTTCGAGCCTCGGCGCGCCGGTGGGCGAGCGCCTGGCGGCCATCGGCTTTCCGGCTGACTGGGCTCAAGAAGCCGGCTTTGCCACGGTCATCGCCGTGACGACCTATCTCAGCCTGGTCGTAGGCGAACTGGTGCCCAAACAGGTCGCGCTGCGCGCCGCAACGCCCATCGCGATTATCATGGCACGGCCGATGGAGTTGTTGGCGCAATTCGCCGCGCCGGTGGTGTGGTTGCTGGATGTGTCTTCCGGCCTGCTCATCCGCCTGCTTGGTGTAAGGCCGGCGGGCCAGAGCGCGGTGACCGCCGAGGAATTGCACATGCTGTTTGCCGAGGCGACTCGCTCCGGCGTGATCGAGCATGAACAGCACCAAATGCTCCAGGGTGTGGTTCGCCTTGCGCAGCGGCCCGTGCGGGAACTGATGACGCCGCGTACCGAAGTCGACTGGATCGACATCGATGCCGATGAGGAGGCGATTCGCGCAGCGCTCGATGAAAGCCCTCATTCGCTGCTGCCGGTCGTGGAAGGGTCTCCCGACAAAGTTCTGGGCATGGTGAAGGTGCGCGAGATTCTGACCCGGCTGGTGGCGAAACAGCCGATCGATCTGCGATCGCTGATGATAAAGGCGGAAGTCGTGCCCGACCAGCTCGACGCCGTGGACGCCTTGCGGGTTCTCCAGCAAGCGGAAGTCGCGATGGCCATGGTCCATGACGAATACGGGCATCTCGACGGGATCGTCACGCCGGTCGACCTGCTGACCGCGCTGGTCGGCGATTTTGTCAGCGATCAGGATCCGGGCGAAGCGCCGGGCATCGTCGAACGCGAGGATGGCAGCCTTCTCGTCTCAGGCTCGCTTTCGGCCGATGTGCTCGCTGACCGGTTGGCGATCGAATATGGCGAGGACCGCGAATTCGGCACGGCTGCCGGCTATGCTCTGCATGTCTTGAAGCGTCTTCCGGGCGAAGGCGAATATTTCACCGATCAGGGCTGGCGTTTCGAGGTGATCGATATGGATGGTCGGCGTATCGACAAACTGCTGGTGAGCCGCGAGAGCGATGCCGTTCAAACGGCAGAGGGTTAGAAAAGAGGGGCTTTTGTTTGGCCTCAAGCACCGGCGGGCCCGTCCGGGTCCTTAAGCTATCCTCGCTCACGCGACCTGACGGTCGCATTTGCCTCGCCTACGGCTCGGAACTCTCGCCAACATCGGGATTCGCACCAGAACCGGACCGGGGAATCCCGGCAAGGCCACGCGGCCGCACCGCAGCGGGTGCAGCTTGCTGCACATATAGCGAGGGCGAACCTGCGGAGGCGGGTTCGAAAACAAAAGAACCTTACCCCGGAATGACCGCGCTCGCGCTCGCGCCGTCGCCTTCGGGCGCGGCGATGATGTCGCGGGTTACGCTGCCCTTGGCGACAGTCGCAGTATCCGGGTCACCCACCGCACTGCGGATTCCCGGTGCCGCCGCTCCGGCGCGTTCGAGCAGGCTGGTTTCCACGCCGCTGCGTGCCTGAGGACCGCCGAACAGCGCTTCGAGTGTCTGCTGTGCCGCGCTGCCTTCGGCCGGACGCGGAGCACCGGGCTGCGGCGGAACGAGGTTGAATTCGGGCGGGACAACCAACGGGGCCTGGCGTTGGACGGCGAATTCGTCGGGCCGGTCACGGTTGAGCAGGCCCCCGCCGCCGCAAGCGGCGGTCATGGCGCCGAGGCCGGCGATCAGGGCGATACGGGCATATTGGGTCATTGCTTGCTCTCCGCGGCGTCGGCCGCCTTGTTGTTCATGAGGTCATCGACCTCTTGCTCGTCCTTGTCGCGCATGAAGAAGGCACGCGCAAGGACGATGACTACGCCGATGGTGATAGCCGCATCGGCGACGTTGAAAATGAGGAAGGGGCGAAAATCCCCGAAATGCAGGTCGGCAAAATCGACCACATAGCCGAACTCGTAGCGGTCCTTGATATTGCCCAGCGCCCCGCCGAGGATCAGCGACAGCGCGAGGATATCGCCAAGCAGCTTTTCGCGCAGCATCCACACCGTCACCACCAGTGCGATCAGCGCGGTAACCAACACCAGGCCCCAGCGCATTTCGGGGCTGGTCGCTTCGAACATGCCGAGCGAGACGCCGAAATTGCGGGTGAAGCGCAGGTCGAAGATCGGCAGCAGTTCCATCGCGTCGCCGACCCGGTCGATGCCGAGCACCTTGGTGACGTAATTCTTGCTCCACTGGTCGGCGGCAAAGATCGCCAGTGCGACCACGCAGCCGATCAGGCGGTTCTTCATCACGGCGTTCATCGGGCGGCATCCCATTGCGCGACGACGGGCTGACAGCGATCGCACAGATCGCCGTCTTCCTCGACGCTTGGCAACAGACGCCAGCAACGCCCGCATTTGCTTTCGTTTGTCCGCGTGACCGTCACCATATCGCTATCGCTGCGCGTGACTGACGCGGTGATGAACAATTCGGCCAGATCGGCGTCGCTGAAGCCCTCGGGCACTGCGGCGGAGGGCACGACTACGTCGGCCTCCAGCCCCGAGCGGATCACCTTTTCGCGCCGCAGCGGCTCGATCGCTTCCATCACCTCTTCGCGCAGCGCGCGCAGTTTAGCCCACTTCGTACCGTCTGCACCAACGCCCGGCACTGCGGGCCATTCGAGCAGGTGGACGCTGCCCCCATCGGGATAGCGGGTCGACCACACTTCCTCGGCGGTAAACACCAGCACCGGCGCGGCGTAGCGAACCAGCGCGTGGAACAGCAGGTCGAGCACGGTGCGATAGGCATTGCGCTTTACGCTGTCGGGCCCGTCGCAATAGAGCACGTCCTTGCGGATATCGAAGTAGAAGGCCGACAGGTCCTCGTTGCAGAAATCGACCAACAGCCGCGTATAGGCCGTGAAGTCGTAGTTTTCCGCCGCCTGGCGCAGCTTGCCGTCGAGATCGGCGAGCAGCGCAAGGATGTAGAGTTCCAGTTCGGGCACTTCGCCGACATCGCCCATATCGCCGACGAATCCGTCGAGCGCGCCGAGCAGATAACGGAAAGTGTTCCTGAGCTTGCGATACTGGTCGCCCGTGCCCTTGAGAATCTCGTCGCCGATGCGGTGATCCTCGGTCGAGTCGACACTGAGCGCCCACAGGCGGATGATGTCCGCCCCGTACTGTTCCATGACCTTGAGCGGATCGATCGTATTGCCGAGGCTCTTGGACATCTTGCGCCCGTCGCTGGCCATGGTGAAACCGTGGGTCAGCACCTGGTCGTAAGGCGCGCGGCCGCGGGTGGCGCAGCTTTCGAGCAGCGAGGACTGGAACCAGCCGCGATGTTGGTCGCTGCCTTCGAGATAGAGATCGGCGGGCCACCGCAGCGCGGGCCAGCGACCACTTTCGAGCGTGAAGGCGTGGGTACAGCCCGAATCGAACCAGACGTCGAGGATGTCGGTGACCATCTCGAACTCGTCCGGATCGTGCTCGGGTCCGAGAAATTCGGCCTTGCGTGCCTCCTCCCAGGCGTCGACGCCATCTTCGCGCACTGCGGCGACGACGCGCGCATTGACGTCCGGGTCTTGCAGATAAGAGCCGTCGGGCCGCACGAACAGCGTGATCGGCACGCCCCAGGCGCGCTGGCGGCTGAGCACCCAATCGGGGCGGCCCTCGACCATCGAGCCGATCCGGCGGCGCCCCTTTTCGGGCACGAAGCGCACGCGCTCGATCTCGGACATGGCGCGTTCCCTCAACGTCATCCCAGCGAAAGCTGGGATCGCTTCCGGATCAGCGCCTTGGTCGATAGCGGTCCCAGCTTTCGCTGGGACGACATCTAACGGCTTGTCCATCGGCACGAACCATTGGGGCGTGCAGCGATAGATGACCTTGGCTTTCGAGCGCCACGAGTGCGGGTAGGAATGCTCGTAATCGGCGCTCGCCGATAGCAGCGCACCCGCTTCGCGCAGATCCGAACAGATCGGGCCTTCGGGCGCATTGAAGGGCTTGTTGATGACGCTGCGCCGACGCTCGTCCTCACCGCCGAGCCACGGCCAGTCGTCGCGATAGCGCCCATCGGCCATGACCGCGAAGACCGGCTCGATCCCATGTTCGCGGCATAGCAGGAAATCGTCCTCGCCATGGTCGGGTGACATGTGGACCAGGCCGGTGCCGCTATCGGTGGTGACGAAATCGCCCGGCAAGAAAGGGCGCGGCTTGGCGTAGAATGCGAGCGCCTTTTCCCACGCCGCGACCTCACTTCCGTCGTCGCCCCGGATTTGATCCGGGGTGGTGCTGCCTTCCGCTGCCGTCGCAGAAGAAGAGCCTTGGCCCGGATCAAGTCCGGGCTGACGCGAAAGGAGGAGGTCGTAGATGGGATGACGCGCTACGGTGCCGGCGAGGTCGGAGCCTTTGATCGATTTGAGATGCTCTATGCGAACTGGCGCATCACCCTCAACCTTTCCCATCATTAGACCAGTCCGGAGCCCAAACTGGGCGAGGAGGTCCTTTGCTACGAGTGCTAACAGTTGAGCTTCACCGGGCCTCGTGAAGCCAACCAATACATACTCAACCTCCGGCCCATAGGCCAAAGCCTGGTTCACGGGGATCGTCCAAGGCGTCGTCGTCCAGACCACCGCATACGCGCCGACCAGTTCCGGAATGGGCGATTCCACGATCTCGAACGCCACGTCGATTTGCGGGCTGTCGGTCAGGTCCTCATATTCGACCTCCGCCTCGGCCAGCGCGGTTTCTTCCACCGGGCTCCACATCACCGGCTTCGAGCCGCGATAGAGATTGCCTGCCTCGGCAAATTTCATCAGCTCGGCGACGATCGTCGCCTCGCTTTCGAACTGCATGGTCAGATAGGGATTGTCCCAGTCTCCCATGATGCCGAGGCGCTTCAACTGCTCGCGCTGCACATCGACCCATTTCTGGGCGTAGGCGCGGCATTCGGCGCGGAATTCCTTCGGCTGGACCTCGTTCTTGCTGCGCTTTTTCTTGCGGTACTGTTCCTCGACCTTCCATTCGATCGGCAGGCCGTGGCAATCCCAGCCGGGCACATAGGGCGCGTCCTTGCCCATCAGGTTCTGCGTACGGCACACCATATCCTTGAGCGTATGGTTGAGCGCGTGGCCGATATG